>NZ_JBFSUX010000004.1:0-160132 GCF_041467595.1 Vibrio sp. 10N.247.311.13
CCACAACGGTATGCTAAGAACAAAAATGCCGTTCACTCTTAAGTGAACGGCATTAGTCAAGAGTGACTGGTTTTTTATTATGGGTGAGTTGCAAGGTAAGTAAAGCTAATTGTCTTTATCCCTTAAACCTTAAAATAATCCAACTGCTGCTTTTGCTGCTCGGCTAGGTTAGATAGCTCGTGGCTCGCTGCTGCGGCTTGAGTAATACCGGTTACGTTTTGGCTTACTAGGCTGTAGATGTTTGAGATATTACGGTTGATGTCTGCTGTCACTTGGCTTTGTTCTTCTGCGGCAGAGGCAACTTGAGTGTTAATTTCTGTCATGTCGGTTACTGAGTTAGCAATACCAGAAAGTGCTGCGCTCACCTCGCCTGAGAGTGTTTGGTTGTGCTCTAGCATAGCTAATGAACTGCTCATGCTCTCGTTAGCGTTGCCAGATTGAACCTGCAAGCCTTCGATAATTGCTTGGATCTCTTTGGTTGAATCTTGCGTACGAGCAGCCAGCATTCGAACTTCATCGGCTACAACTGCGAAACCACGGCCACTCTCACCAGCTCGTGCGGCTTCGATTGCTGCGTTAAGCGCAAGCAGGTTAGTTTGTTCAGAGATGCTTTGAATCACCTCAATCACTTTGCCAATCTGTTCAGAGTGCTCTTTTAGCGTGCCCACAACATTTGCAGCTTCGCTTAGCTGAATCGCCATCTGTTCGTTAGCTTTGTTGCTTTCATTAAACAAGCTCATGCTGTGTGTTGCCATTTCGTCGGCTTGCTTAGACGCTGAGTCAGCTTGTACTGCGTTCTCATTAACGTGCGATGCGGTGCTTTCTAGTTGGTTTACAGCAGAAGCGACTTGCTCCACTTCTTGCTTCTCTTGGTCTGAGTTAACGCTGGATTGTGTCATTACAGCCGCTAGCTCTGTTGATGCAGACGCCACTTCAATACTGATTCGAGATAGTGAACTTACGGTGTCGCGCAATTGCTCAACGGATTTGTTTACGTCTTGGGCAAGGCGAGATATTTCGTTGTCGCCATGCTCTTCCGCTTTTACTAGCAGGTTACCTTTTGCTACTTCGCGCATGGTTTCTTGGATATTGCTAAGCGGCTTAACAATGATGCCAGCTAGCGTCCAGCTGATGACTAATGCGATTGAAAGAATCACTAACAGTGCGATGGTTGCGGTGTTGAGTGTGCTGGTGTGTTGCTGGCCATTGATGTCCACTTCTTGAGTGGCAATACGGTTCAGTTGCTTTGAGAGGAGGTTGATAGCTTGCACCATTTCGTTACCCGCGTGACGATATTGGTCGATTGCGATCTGATAGCGGTTATCAAAGTCAGAAGGTAGCGCTGCGCTGCCATGTTTTGCTCTTAATAGAGGAAGCATAGTGGTGCGAGAAAAATCGACATAGTGATTCATCGCTTTGCTCATTGCGGCTACTTCATCTTGCATGCCTGGCACTGTGTCTAATGAGTTCAGTAGGCGAGTATTTTGGTCGCGTTTTTGGTTTAGTGTTTCAACCAGTGTTTTTACGTCATCAGCATTGAATAGGCTGTAGATCGCTTTGATGCGCATGCCATAGCTGTTGTCGACGATTTCACTGAGTTCTTCTTTATGTAGGATGAGTTGATCGGTTGCTGTTGATACATCTTTAAAAGCGTTTTCCAGTTTGTCACCACCGATGATGACACCCGTCAAAAGTAATACGACAGAAAAGAGTACTGGAATGAGAATTTGTATTTTTATCGATAAGCCACTGAGAAGTTGGCGCATGTAATGTCCCTCTTTGAATAAATAAATGAGCAGAAGCAATTGTTATTATTGTTATTAGTCAGTGATTCTAACTTCTGAGAATGACAATTCAATCAGTAATAGATTCGATTTTGATATATGCGATAGGTATTTCATAAATTCTGATTATTTATCGTACAAACAAGGCTTTAGCCATTTTTAAGATAGGGTTATTTAACACAGAACCCTGTGTGGTATTAGGTAATGAAAGGGATGGCGAGATATTGAGCGGTTTGGCTTAAATAGGTTGGAATGAATATTCAGTGCCTATAAGTGAGGCTAATTTATTACTTCAAGGTTTATTTGGTAGGGGGAAAACAAGAAAATAAATTGTAGTTGTCATATAGCCTTCAATTAAGTGAAACACAACTGTCACATTCAGATTCTAAAGTGGGCACCGTTCAAGCAAAACAACATTACGGCAATAACGCCACTAAAGGAAATTTGTGATGAAAAAGACAGTTATCGGTGCAATCGCACTACTAGGCGCTCTAACAGTGAATACAGCTTCAGCTAAAGAAACTATCTCTGTAGTTGGCTCTAACAGTGCTTCTCCACTGGTTGAAGTTTTTGCAGAAACCTACATGAATAAAGGCGAACCAGTGTTCATCGAAATTCAAGCACCGGGTTCTTCTGCAGGCATCAAAGCAGCAAAAAATGGAAGTGCTGACCTTGGTATCTCTTCTCGTGACCTAAAAGAAGAAGAGAAAACAGCTGACCTGAAAGAGCTCGTTATCGCTCGTGACGGTATCGCAGTTGTTGTTAACCCAAATAACGAAGTATCTGCTCTTACAGCTGAGCAAATCACTTCAATCTACAAAGGCGACATCACTAACTGGAAAGATGTTGGTGGTGCAGACAAGCCAATCGTAGCAATCACTCGTGATACTGCATCTGGTACACGTGGTGCATTCGAAGACATCATGAAACTTAAGAAGAAGATTGGCGACAAGAAAGTATCGGCTATCTCTCAACGTGCACAAGTTGCAAACGGTAACGGCGCACTTAAAGTTTCTGTAGCTAGCAACCCATACGCTATCGGCTTTATCTCTCTTGGTACTGTAGACAACACAGTTCAAGCTCTAACTATCGACGGCGCAGAAGCATCAGTTGATAACGTTAAGAACGGCTCTTACAAAGTTGCTCGTCCTTTCCTAGTTCTTTACAAAGCAGGCGCTCCAACAGCTGAAACTCAACAATTCCTAGACTGGATGGTTGCAGACGAAGCTCAAGCTATCGCTGACAAAAAAGGCTACATCACAGTTAACTAATCTTAACTGACCAACACTTAATTATTGCTCAGCCTAACTTAGGCTGAGCCTTTTCTTTCAACTTTGTCTATTTCGAGCTCTTGTTGAGCCACAAAGTTTGAGATTTTATATATGACCATCGCAAATAGTGAAAAGCTTATGAATACTGAAGCGACTCAAATCAACAAGCCAAGTCTACGTGCTAAGAAGCGCATCGACTGGAGAGAAAGAATCTTCCACGGCTTGTTCTTATCGAGTGCTGTAATCGGCATCGTATCACTAGCCGTTATCGCTTACTTTATCGTTGCAGAGAGTATCCCTGCATTCCAAGAGGCGGGTGTTTCTGGCATCGTTCTGGGTGTTGACTGGTTACCTCCAGCTCTATTCGGTGTTGCAACCATGATCGTTGCCTCGATCGTTTCGACACTTGGAGCTGTAGTTGTTGGTGTGCCAGTTGGTGTATTAACCGCTATTTTTATTGCTGAGATTGCTCCAAAGCGTCTGGCAGATATTATTCGACCAGCAGTTGAGCTTCTAGCTGGTATCCCGTCGGTAGTTTACGGCTTCTTCGGTCTGGTAATTATCGTTCCAATGATTCAGAACATTTTCCAAGTACCAGCCGGTAATACTATCCTGGCAGGTATCATTGTTCTGGGTATCATGATTCTTCCTACCGTTATCACGGTTTCTGAAACTTCGATTCGTGCTGTACCTCGTACATACAAAGAAGGTTCACTTGCACTGGGCGCTTCGAAAATCTACACAATTTTTAAGCTACTCGTTCCTGCTGCACGTTCAGGCATTATGACTGGTGTGATTTTGGGTATCGGTCGCGCACTTGGCGAAACGATGGCAATCATCATGGTTATGGGTAACGCGCCAGCAATGCCAGAAGGTATTTTGGATTCGGCTCGTACGCTAACAGCAAACATTGCAATTGAAATGTCTTACGCAAGTGGCGTTCACGCTAACGCACTGTACGCAACAGGTGTTGTACTTCTAGTGTTCATCATGATGTTAAATGGTGCTCTACTTTATCTTAACCGTGAAAAAGCGAAGTAGGCGAGGATAAGTAATATGGATCGCGTAAAATTAAAGCAAGCACGTCAAATCAAAGATAACATCTTAAAAGGTTTTATCTGGGCAGCTGCGGCTGTAACCGTTGGTTTCTTATTCTGGATTATTTGGTACATCCTATCGAACGGTCTGCAATACGTAGATTGGAACTTCATCACTGACGATTACACTCGTACTGGTGAAGAGCGTGGTATTTTCCCAATGATCATTGCCACGATCTACATGGTAATTGCATCGATTGCGGTAGCCGCGCCACTAGGCATCATGACGGCGATATACCTAACTGAATATGCGAAAGTAGGTAGCCGATTGGTGAAAGTGATTCGATTCTGTACTGAGTCGCTAGCTGGTATCCCATCGATCATCTTTGGTCTGTTTGGTATGACCTTCTTTGTTTCGATTCTTGGTCTTGGCTTCTCGATTCTGTCGGGTGCACTAACGCTAAGTATCCTGATTCTTCCTGTAATCATTCGTACTACAGAAGAAGCATTGATGGCAGTGCCACAAACTTACCGTGAAGGCTCATATGGCCTTGGCGCTTCAAAAATCTACACTATCTGGCGTTTGATCTTACCAAGCGCAATGCCAGGTATCTTAACTTCGGTCATTCTTAGTATTGGTCGTGTAATTGGCGAATCAGCACCTGTATTTTTAACAGCAGGTATGGTGGCACGTGTTCCTGAGTCGGTATTCGATTCTGGCCGTACACTAACGGTTCACCTATATAAGCTGACAACAGAGCTATTTACTATCGATGAGTGGAACCAAGCCTACGGCACGGCGACAGTCCTAATCGTACTGGTTCTCTTGATCAACATGGTTACAAAACTGATTGCGAGACGCTTCAACACGGCAACTTACTAAGCTCATTAGCTGGCTCATCAATAAAGAGAGCCCCCGTGATAAAGAAAGCATCAAGTTAGACACGAATTTAAGAATTTAGAGATTACGAACATGAACAAATTTGATATTGAGAACCTAGACCTGTTTTACGGCGACAACCAAGCGCTTAAATCTATCAACCTGCCAATTCCTACTCGTCAGGTTACGGCACTGATTGGCCCATCTGGTTGTGGTAAGTCAACGCTACTACGTTGCTTGAACCGCATGAATGACCTAATTGAAGGCGTTACTATCAAAGGTAAGCTGGATATGGATGGTACAAACATCTACGGCAATATTGATGTGGCTGACCTACGTATTCGTGTAGGCATGGTATTCCAAAAGCCAAACCCATTTCCAATGAGCATCTACGAGAACGTGGCTTACGGCTTGCGTGCTCAAGGCATCAAAGACAAGAAGCACATTGATGAAGTAGTAGAAAGCTCACTGCGCAGTGCAGCACTGTGGGACGAAGTAAAAGATCGTCTTAAAGCACACGCATTTGGCTTGTCTGGTGGTCAGCAACAACGTCTATGTATCGCTCGTACTATTGCAATGGAACCGGATGTAATCCTGATGGATGAACCTACATCGGCTCTTGACCCAATCGCGACGCACAAGATTGAAGAATTGATGGAAGACCTGAAGAAAGACTTCACTATCGTTATCGTAACGCACTCAATGCAGCAAGCGCGTCGTATCTCAGACCGTACTGCTTTCTTCCTAATGGGAGAGCTTGTAGAGCACAACGAAACGAGTGTTATCTTCAGCGAACCAAAAGATGATCGTACTAAAGGTTACGTAAACGGTGACTTTGGTTAATTGATTATTTAAGTGCTGTGTTTGGCCTATTAGCAAAACCAGCACGCTAACTGATACGCAGGTTAGATAATCGAATAGATCGACAGAATTATCACTATAACTATAAGCGATGGAAGTTTTGCCCCACTTTATGTGGGGCTTTTTTATGCCTTTAAAAAAGCCTCAATGTCGATGAAAATTTGGGCAGGAAATCCCATTTTTGTAGTCCTTCTCATGCTTGTGATAATGTAAAAAGTGAAATTGCGACCCGCTTAACATCTCATTTTTAGTTACATTGATTGCATATCAAGGCTTCTGTATTTTTGCTGTATTCTCAATAGCCAATGGACGGAAGCTGTGCCTGTAAAAGCCTTTGCAAAACAAATATCTGCTACGCGCGATCACCGTCTGTTGGCAGAGTCTCTTTTTGAGTACTTGGCTAAAATGCTTGCTCCAAAAGGGATAGGGATATTTGCTGAGCCGATACCGGAAAGCGATTCGTTGCCGCTGTTTTGTCATGGCGAATTAACCTCTCTTGAGTATTACCCCTCTACATTTTGGCCTTGGGTTTCACAGTTTGATACCGCAGACGGTGTTTTACCTATGGCAATCAATACTTGTAACTGGGATCACATAAAAGTGCTCGGTGGGGAGTCGTTCATCATGATGCTCGACAATGCGCCTGCCTGTAGAACTTATTTAATTATTCAAAATTGCGATGCCGAAAAGATCAATCAAACCTTCGACCAAGATCTAGATGTTCTTCAACTTGCCGCCGCTCGCTGGCAGTGTATTCGTGCTGAGAAGAACGCGGCACTTGAGATCAAACACAGAGACACACGAGAAGCTCAATACCTTGATGAGATTAAGCTTCGTGAATTGTTTGTCGAGAACATGAAGCTAGTTCATCAGGTGGCGTTAGAGCTTTCTAATCCAGAAACTTTAGATGCACTCTATAAAGCATCAGTAGAAGCCGTACGCGATCGCCTAGGCTTTGATCGTGCGATCTTCATGTTACTTGATATGAAAAAGCGCTGTTTTAGTGGTACTTACGGCACTGACGAAACGGGTAAAACCAACAGTGAACATCATACTCAATATGATTTACACCAGCTTGAGGCCGAATACATTGAGGCGCTATCTGACAACCACACCAACTTAGTCATTATTGAACAAGCGCCACTCTACACCGAAGGCAAGGTGGTGGGGCAGGGCTGGAATGGGATGCTTATCTTGCGTGAAGGGGATAAACCGGTCGGCTGGATTGCGATGGATAACTACATCCACCGTTCACCCATAACCAATTATCAAAAGCAGATGCTTGAGTCCTTTGGCTCGCTGCTCTCTCAGATATACATTCGTAAACGCCAAGAGCAGAACATACGCATGCTGCACTCGAGCATGGTGGAGTTGTCTCGCTGCGACAGTGTTAGTGAGGTGTGTAAGTCTGCGGTTAGCTTTGCTATTCAACACCTAGGCATCGACCGATTGGCGGTTTTCCTGACCGATAAGAATTGCAGCTACATGCAAGGTACTTGGGGTACGGATATAAAAGGCGATATTGTCGACGAGTCCTACTATCGTTCAGAGCTGGTGGAACGCAACATTGTTTCAGCGGCTCGCGCTTGTCCCAATCAAGTTGCGTTTGAAGAATCAGTACCTATCTATCATGACTTTAATATTGTTGGGGTAGGTTGGACGGCAATGACCATGCTCACCACCAATACGGGTGAGCCGATTGCATTTATTGCCGCAGATAACTTGTTAACACGCAGCCCTTTAACTTCCCAGCTTCGCGAAGTGATTCGTATCTTTGCTTCTAGCCTTGCAGAGGTGTTGCAAAGAACCATGGCGCAAGAGGAGCTTAAAAAGCTCAATGAAACGCTTGAGCAAGAGGTTAGTAAGCGCACTCAAGAGCTTGAAAGAGCCAACGAACAGTTGGATATCATTTCTAAATTAGACCCGCTGACGCGCCTTGGAAACCGCCGTATGTTGTCGCAAGTGTTAGAAGATTTGAACTGCGACGATCAAGGAGCGTTTGCCACACAATATGAAGTCACATTTGGATTGATCCTTGTCGACCTCGACCACTTTGGTTTGTACAACAGTGTTTATGGCCATACCGAAGGTGACGCTGCTTTACGCTCGATAGGTAAGATACTAAATAACCATGTTTACAATGAACAAGAGACCTTCTGTCGTATTGGGGGAGAGGAGTTTATGTTGTTGATGATTGGTACCCATCACTCTGAAACCAAGCGGCGAGCAGAGTCGATCAGAAAGTGCATTGAAGAGGCGAAGATCCTCCATTGTGAAAGCAGTACCAGCCAGTATCTAACCGCGTCTGTCGGGTATGCTTCTATAACTTCTGATCAGCGCCAGTTTGACTTCGACCTACTGTATGGCAAGGCAGACAAAGCCTTGTATCAAGCCAAAGACTCTGGGAGAAATCGAATCGTTTCTGCGTTGAAACGTAAAAAGGTCGCAGTTTCAATTTCTTAGTGCGGTATCTGTTTCTCTCTAGCGTAAAACGAATGAAGCCGTGATGATCACAAGGTGGTCATCACGGCTTCTTTCTTTTTTTACTTAGATTGCTGGTTAACTAAAGCTTTTCCAATGTGCTCTTGCGTGCTTTGCTTGTGACTCGCTTTGGTTTTTTAACTGCTTTGAGCGACTCAGAAGGATCCCATGACTGACTTGGTGAATCAGCTTCAGCATAGAGGCTCTGATTGAGCTTCGTTAGCTCAGTTTCAACCACTTCTATTGTCTCATCACTCAGATCTGGGTTTTCAGCTTTCCACTGTTCAAATAAGGTTCTGGTCATCACGCCATCTTTCGTTTTCAGCGCTTCAATAAGCGCGTCTGCCGTATCTGATTGACGTTCAACTATGTGTGTTGGTTTTGTCGTTACACCACGTCGTGACCAGAAATAGAAAGCCATCGCTGAGCTGATTAACCATAAAACAGCAAACAGAGCAGTGAGATAAGGCCAGATCCCAGGGCTATCCACAGTAACAACCGTCGGGCTTAGTTGTTGGGCGGGCGTAGCCGTAACTGGTGGAGTGCTTGACGCTGCGCGATCACTTGCTTTTACCGCCAACTCTAGCCCCTGCGCTTTACTGGTTTGTTCTGATTGCAAATCGGTGTTAAACCAAGCTTGAGACACATCAGGAAGCGAGATATTTCCAGCCTCTTTCGGAATCAATACTTGCTTGTAAACAACGACAGAATCACCTGACTGAGTTGTGCCAAATTGCGGCTTCTCTTCATAAACACGTACCGATTTAGGGTAGGTGATATTCAGTTTTGGCAGCTGATGTTGCGTTAAGTTGCTAGCCGTCATGGTGATGGTACGAGTTAACGAGTCACCCGCTTCCATTTCAATGGATGGGTTGTCGCCTTCTAAACCATTACTATTTCCCAGTTGATTGCCTTGGCTATCTGACCATTGTTGAATCAGTTTGAAGTTTGATGTTGGTAACCACTCACCTTGGTAGCCTTTTGGCACCTCTTTGACGGTGACATCTAAGGTTTCAACGGGCGTGTCGAGCTGGAACAGACGCGTTGTACTGGAGTTGTTGGTTGAGTAAACAACAGCTCCTGTTAGCTTCGGCCCGTTCAGCTTAAATTGACCTGCTTTTTGTGACGAGATACGGAATGACTGTTGAACTACCGTCACCTCCTTTCCATTGAGAACGTCTTGAAATTGCTTCGATTCCCCAATAGGTTCCACATCTAAGCCTGAAGAGCTCGGTGGCGCGATTTTCGGATCTTGAAGCCTTCTTGGATCCGCTTTAATGATCAGCTTTACATCAAGCTCTGCGGTCTCTTGTGGGTATAGTGAGTTCTTACTTAGATTAAGTTGAAACTCTGCCATATCATGTTGAGTTGGAGCGGCTTTGTTAATTGCAACATTGATGGTGATAGGCTTGGTTTTTGCCCCTTCAATATCAAAACTCGGGATTTGCAACTTACCCAAACGCAGTGGAGCAAGGCTAATGTTCCATTCACTTGATACCGAACGGCTGCCATTGACGATTCGCATCGACGACCCAAAGTTTGGTGTGCCAACATAGAAATCCTGCTGGAGCGCTGTTAGATCTAGAGCATCAGAGGAGACCTTTTCATCGGTTGCAACTCTAAGAAGGAACACTTCATCTTTGGTGACACTGTTATGTGAAACGCTCGCCACGGCGTTTGCAGCCAATACTGAGAAGGACGAGAAAGCTCCCAACAACAATGTTAGGAGTACGGATAAAAATGGCTTGTTTAAAAATCGCATGGTTACCACTTTTTGTTCTGGTTGTTAGGAGCACTTTTTTGTCGTGCTTGTAAAATCATTTGCGCTTTAAGCAGTTGGCTCGGGTCACGGGCGCTTTCTACTTGCTCAAGTTTTCGCATGTCAGGGTCGCTCGACAGAGGTTGATCTGAGGTTTGTGCTACAGCTTGCTGACTACTTTGCTCACCATCTTCTTTTGAAGCTTGTTGTGCGCTAGCACTTTGAGGTGTAGCGCCTTCTTGGTCACTCTGTTTCGGCTGATCACTGTTACTTTGTTGCGTGGCTTGCTTGTCGTCTTGTTTAGACTTTTCAGAGTCAGAGTGATTTTCAGGTTGGCCTTGAGATGAGTTTTGGTCTTGGCTACCGCGTTGATCTTGGTTACTGCTTTGATCTTGCGACTTGCCACTGGAGCTTTGTTGTTGATCCTGAGAGCTTTGCGAAGAATCATTTTGCTGACCTTGCTGACCTTGCTGACCTTGCTGACCTTGCTGACCTTGCTGATTTTGGTCATTCTGGTCTTTGGAGTCAGAATCGCCTTGCTGTTGCTGTTGCTGTTGCTGTTGCTGTTGCTTCTGAGCCTGTTCGACAATCTCTAGGTTCTTCTTCGCATAAGCATGTTCAGGGTTGCTTTCAAGAATACGTTGATACTCTTGGATCGCTTGGTCGTACTTACCTTGTTGGGCTTGAGCGTTAGCAAGGTTGTAGCGAGCATCTTCACTAGAAAGCTCTTGCAGCGTCTGCTCTGCGGCTTCGAAATCACCGGCTTTGTATTGAGCAATGCCTTTCCACTCTTGTTGGGTGAACTGTTCAGCAGCTTGTTGGAAGTCCTCGTCCTGATACAGCTGATAGCCTACTTGATCATTGGTTTTCCACGGGTTCGCAAACGCAGTATTTGGTTGGCTAAAAGAGATAACTCCAGCTAAGGCACACCAAATAACCCCTTTCCTGAATAATCCAAGTGCCGGAAGTAATAGCAAAGGCAGTAACCAGAAACCGTTGTTCACTCTGGTGTTGAGTGAGTTCTTGGTCTTGGTTACTTCCGATGTTGTTGCAACGCGGTCGAGGTAGCTCGCGATGTGTTCAACATCTGAGTTATCAAATTGAACTTCAGTGAACGTGCCACCATAGCTGCGTGTAAGCTCGCGCATGTTCTTCAAGTTGGTTCTTGCCACCACGGTTTGTCCTGAGTCGCTTTGCAGCATCGACCCCGTAGGTAACGAGATTGGCGCACCGTTTTCACTCCCTACAGCTAGAATCGACAATGTCCAATCGTTGCCAGAGAGTAGGGAGTCGATCTGCTTCTTCTCTTGGTCATCGATGTCATCAGCAATCAATACCAAATCACCTTGGTAGATCTTCGCGCGAGTCATCATATCAATCGCAAGCTTAACGGCTGATGCGGCATCACCACCTTGATAAGGCATGATATCTGGCGATAGGTTAGGCACTAGGTTTTTGATGGTGTTGATGTCTGACGTTAGCGGGCTAATGGTGTAAGCATCCCCAGCATACGCCACCATGCCTGTTAGCCCTTCTTTCCACAATGAAAGCAGATCCAGAGCCTTGTATCGCGCTTGAGTTAAGCGATTCGGCTTAATGTCGGTGGCATACATAGACATCGACATATCCATGATCACAACTCGTGCCTGCGTTTTTTCAAAGCTCGGCTGTTCGTTTTTCTCGAAGCTTGGTCCAGCTAATGCAATAACGCCGACCAGCCACCAAATTCCGAAGTAAGTACTGCGATTTTTCGATGGCTTACTCGATTCTGGTGCCAAGTATCGCGCGATGTGTGACGCGAGTAATCCTTGCTTAGATTGTGTCTTGCTCAGCCACCAAATAGCGGGCAGCACGACAAGCGCCAAGAACCAATATGGGTAGATAAAAGTAAAGTTAGACATTGTTTCTCCTAATGGCTAACAGCATAAATGCGAAGAACATTGCCGCCGACAGTGGCCATACAAACCACTCTTGTTGCGGTCGCCAGATCTTAGTGGCGTTCGTCACGGGCTCTAACTGGTTAATGGTGTCGTAAATCGTCGCTAACTCTTTGCTGTCACGCGCTCGGAAGTACTGACCGCCGGTGCGTTTGGCAATTTCTATTAGTGTACGTTCATCCAAGTCTTGAGCAGTATTGACCTTGCGCGTCATGAAGAACTCTTTGACCATCATCTCGCCGGCACCGACACCCACGGTGTAAATCGTCGCGTCGTATTTCTTTGCAATATCCGCGGCTTCTAGCGGGTCTAATACCCCGGCGGTATTGCTGCCGTCACTGAGTAGAATCATTACACGCTGGGGCGCATCGCTATCGACAAAGGTTTTGGTGGCAAGGCCAATACCATCACCAATCGCGGTTTGAGTACCAATCAGCTTTAACACCGCTTGATTGAGCTGTTGTGAAAGCGTGTCTCTATCTAACGTCAGTGGCGTCTGCAGATAGGCGTGATCAGCAAATAGTACCAATCCGACTCGGTCACCTTTACGACGCTCAATAAAGTCACTCAATACGCGTTTCACCGCCGACAAGCGGTCGATGTATTCGCCATTGAACTGCATGTCTTCTTGGCTCATCGAGTAGGAGAGGTCGACAACCAACATCAAATCACGATGTTTCGGTTGAAACTCTACCGGTTCGCCATACCATACAGGGCGTGCGCTCGCCGTAACCAGCAGAAGCCAGATAATCACGGACAACGCCTTTGGTAAGCGACTGCTCGGTGTTTTGGTATTGCTGTCTTCTGGCAGAAATGGAAGCCTTAGGGCATTGCTCGATTCTGACTTTGGTGAGAACAAGTAAACGAGCAACGGCAGTGGCGCGATGAAGAACATCCACCACCAAACGAACTCGATGTTTAGCAAGTCCCTGCTTAGAAACATAGTGCTTAGAAAATCACTCATAACGACCTCGCTTTGGAGGAAGTGCTTTGCGAAGCCAAGTTTCGCAATCATTAACCAATTGCTGTTGAGCCTTTTTCTGTTCGTCGTTCATTAGGGCTACATCTTGATAGAGCGCTTGTTGCCACTGGGATTGTTTTGCTACAAATAACGGCTTCGCCAATTGCGCATCTAAGAACTTCAACCAATCATCACCAGACAAACCTGCAATTTTTTCACGAGGGAAATAGCTCAGTGCTGCTTGACGAAGGATGCGTTGTGCTTTGCTCGGAGACAAGCCATCTTGGGACTGACTATTACTAAAGTAAGACAGTGCTTCTTGCTTCGCCTGTTGATTGTTTTTTCTACGTTTTACAATGAAAAACACCAAAGCAATCAGGGCAATGGCTGTGATAACCACTGCCCACCAACCCCACGCCAAAGGCCACCAAGTCGGTGCATCTGGCGCAATAACCGGACTTAAATCTAAGGGCTGTTTCATGACTGAGCTCCTGATATCTGGCTCATGAGTGACTGCGCAGTCGACAGCGAGCTATAAGGTATCGCGAGAGACAACCCCATCTGTTGCAGCTGCTGTTTCTTAAGCGAAAAAGCATGGTTAAGCTTTTGCTTTTCTTTATTAGAAGAGAAATTAAACCATTGAGTTTTGCTACCATCGGTGACCTGTTTAGAGCCTTTATAGGTGGTTTCACCTTGCTCTAGCGGGTCGTAGAAATGCACAAGACGTACTCTGTTGTGTCGGCGAATTTGACTGATAAGTGAGTAGTCACTTTCTTGGTAACGCACAAAGTCACTGAGCATAATAATATCGCTTCCTTTAGGGCAAAGCTGGTGCAGAGATTTCAGCCCATGCTCTAAGGTTGTGTCATTATGATTGTCGTGATGAGTCAGCGCTGCATTATTGATTTCTATGACTTTTTGCAAAATACGCAGTGGAGCATGGTTGCTTGCACTTGGCTTAATCTCAATGACCTCTTTGCCAGTATCGATCACCGCGCCAATTCGATCTTTTTGAGCCACAGTAAGCCAGCACAGTTGGCTAGCAAAGTGTGCAAGTTGAACCGATTTCAGCAACAAGGTTGAGCCGAAAATCATACTGCTTGATAGATCCAAGAATAAAATGACAGGCTGTTCTCGTTCTTCAGAGAAAAGTTTGGTATGCGCTTTGCCCGTTCTGGCTGTTACACGCCAATCAATGCTGCGAATGTCATCTCCCGCTTGATATTGACGAACTTCAGAGAAATTCATCCCGCGACCTTTACGGTTGCTCTCGTGTTGGCCGTTAAGCTGTGACCAAAGGCTCTTGGCGGGAGGCAACCAGCGAACAGACTGCGCTTTGTATTGCAGCAGCTCATCCAGATTTAACGTGACGCCGTCACTATGGTTGGGTAGTTGATTATTCATGCGCGTATCCCTATGCGCTGCCAACCAATGAAATAAGGTGTGCGATCACTTGGTTTGCGGTGACACCTTCAGCTTGTGCGTGGTAGCTGCGCAGTAGACGGTGGCGTAACACAGGGAATGCCATCGCTTGAACGTCTTGTGGCGTGACGTAATCTCGTCCTGCAAGCCAAGCGTGAGCGCGGGCACAACGATCTAACGCAATGGTTGCACGCGGGCTAACACCCATGTCTAACCATTGATCAAGTTGGTCGCTGTATTGCTTAGGTTGGCGAGTCGCCATAACCAGTCTGATGATGTACTGCTCAATGGTGTCTGCCATGTGAATGTTGAGCACTTCTTGGCGCGCTTCAAAGATCGTTTGCTGAGATATCTGTTGTGGCTGAGCTGATTCGTTACCTTGAGCCTCACCACGGTTGAGTCGTAAGATCTCAAGCTCGCTTTCCATATCTGGGTATTCAACCTCTAGGTGAAGCAAGAATCGGTCTAACTGAGCTTCCGGTAGCGGGTAAGTCCCTTCTTGTTCAATTGGGTTCTGTGTTGCCATTACCAAAAATAGCTCAGGCAGCGCATAGGTTTTTCGACCGGCAGTTACTTGCTTCTCTGCCATTGCTTCCAGCATTGCCGCTTGAACTTTCGCCGGAGCTCGGTTGATCTCATCCGCTAGAATCAGCGAGTTGAAAATCGGGCCTGATTGGAAGGTGAACTCTCCAGTCTCAGGACGAAAAATGTCGGTACCCGTCAAATCGGCTGGTAATAGATCGGGAGTGAATTGAATACGGTGGAAGTCGCCCTCAACACAGTCAGCCAATGATTTTACTGCGCGAGTTTTTGCTAAGCCGGGAGGTCCTTCAACGAGGATATGACCATCCGCTAAAAGGGCGATCATCAGTTGCTTAACGAGCTCTTTTTGACCAATGATTTGAGACTCTAGATAGTTTTGAAGGACTTCGAAATTTGTTTTGTGCATTTTGGACTCTCTGGGTATCCATTTGATTTTTATTTTGTGTATTGGTCACTGATTTCGAGGAAAAAGTTCCAGTACATTTGCGTAATTTATTTTTTCAAAATTGGAAAGATTTACAAGTGGTTAGCTAAAAACATCGTTAGGTTGTGATTATTACCATATCAATTGGTTTTTATATACAAAAGCTAGGCGGTGGATAGTGGTTTGAGTTCGGGTGGATCTAAGGGCTGAGAGCTAAAATCGACTCTCGACAATGCGGTATTTGCTTAGTTAATTCATGTTCAAGGTGAATGTTTCTAATTGTTACATCACATTTGCAATTTTTTGAGAGAAAGTCTCTAGTTTTATTGGTTGTGGCCGATACATCACTCAGATTGTGCATTGCTTGTTGGAGTGCACTAAAAAAGTCCTGTTCAGGGTATACCAATAACGAGCGATTCTTTTTAAAGGTCCAAATATGTTTAAAACTAACTCTCTGAGTATCAAGCAAAAAGTTGTACTTGGAATTACCTTTGCGGTTCTTGCATCGACAGTGATTGTCGGCGCAATGGCACAACAACAAGCAAGAGATGTATTAAGTCATCGATTGATCGATATTGAACTTCCAGGAATGCTAGAGCGAATCAATGGTGAAATTGACCGAGAAGTCTCTCAGCTATTGCTAGCGGCGGAGCAAATTGCTTCAAATGAATTTATTTCTGATGCTATCGAATCGACCGATCGCGATCCGGCACTAGAAAATAAACTGGTTAAACAGCTGAACAATGTTCGTAACCAGTATCAGTTGAACGATGCATCAGTGGCGAACCGTCAAACGGCTTACTACTGGAATCAAAATGGTTTCCTACGTCAGTTAAACCAACAACAAGATGGTTGGTTCTTTGGCTTTACGCAATCTGGACAGCCGACCATGGTGAGCATGTTCCAAGAAGCCAATGGCGAAGTGAAGATGTTTGCTAACTATCAGCAGCCTTCTGGTTTGGCGATGTCTGGTCTATCAAAGTCGATGGATGACATGGTTAGCCTGCTGAACGGTTTCAAGATTGAAAATACCGGTTTTGTCTTCTTAACCGATAGCCAAGGTGATGTTCAAATTCACCGTGAGCGTTCTCGCAGTGACTCTTCACTTCAACAACTTTACGGCCCTCAATCAAGTCAACTACTGAACAAGTCGGGCTTTAACCTGATTACCACTGAAAGCCAAGGCCAAGAGCTGTTCGTGGCGAGCTTGTATGTGTCGTCAATGGACTGGTTTGTTATTGGTGTCGTTCCGACTGATGAAGTATTTGCAGAGCTAGATGCGACTGCACAAAAGATGCTGATCATGACTGCGGTTGTGGCATTAGTGTTTATCCTAATGGGCGTAGTTCTGGCGAACAGCATTACTCAACCGATTAAACTTCTGGCTAAGCGTTTCGGCGACCTTGGCGAAGGTGATGGCGACCTGGCACAGCGTATTGAAGTGAAAGGCAACGATGAAATCGCACAGCTTTCAAAAGGCTTCAACGGATTCATTGAAAAAATTCACGAGTCGATGAAAGAGGTGTGTTCGACAAGCCAAGCGCTTCAAGTGGCAGCAGAGAGTGTCTCTAACAAAGCCCACATCACCCACGACAACAGCCAAGAACAGCGTGACCAAACGCTTCAAGTGGTGGCTGCCATTAACCAAATGGGTATGACCATCAGCGAGATTGCATCGAACGCGGCAACCGCAGCAGAAACGGCTACCCAAGCTTCAGGCAATACGGAAGTAGGTCGCTCTGTGGTGAACAAAGCAAAAGACGCGATCAGCCGTTTGGCGCAAGATATCGAAAGCACGGGTCAGGTAGTAGAGCAACTGGCTTCTACAACTCAAGACATCGGTTCTATTCTGGGTGTTATCCGTGATATTTCAGAGCAAACTAACTTACTCGCATTAAACGCAGCGATTGAAGCAGCCCGTGCCGGTGAGCAAGGTCGTGGTTTTGCGGTTGTAGCGGATGAAGTACGTAACCTAGCAAGCCGTACCGCAGATTCAACGGAAGAGATTCAAAAGATGATCAACCAACTGCAAAGCGATGCGAAAGATGCAGTAACGGCAATGAGTGCGGGTAAGGTGATTACCCTTGAAGGTGTATCGGCGTCGGATGAAGCGGTAGACGTGCTGAGTGGTATTTCAGACCGTATCGTTGATATCACAGACCGTAACACTCAAGTGGCAACGGCAACGGAAGAGCAATCAACCGTAGTTCACACCATCAACCAGAACATTGAAGAGATTAACGCAATCAACGAAGTGACAACGGGCACGGCTGAGCAACTTGCAGAAGCGAGCCAAGAGCTTCGAGACCTTTCTTCTCGTCTAGATAAGATGGTTGGTTCGTTTAAGCTTTAATCCCTTTAAGCTGTAGCATGGCTTAGAAAGAGACATAAACTAAGAGCTGGATTCATTTAATCGTGAATTCAGCTCTTTTTATTTACGGGCTTGTTTTCTTCTAACTGACGTTCGCTTGATCTGGTTTCAGGCTTTGCACTCAATCGCCCTAGCATCATAGGGCGTAAATGAGTAAAATCTGGTTAGGTTTAATATTTAGGTAAGTATCATGAGCGATTTTGAAAAAGAACTAGAGCAGATGACTCAAGAGATGGGCGATGAGCCTGAGGTGAAACTGCCATCACTTGAAGAGCAAAAAGCAATTGTTGCTGAGTTCAAGCGACTAGAAGCGGAAGGCAAACTGACACCTGAAGTGTTAGAGAAGCATTTTGGCCAGTTCAACAAACAGAATGATACGCCAATTCACTAAGTTGATTTAGACAGGTTTCATGTCTGAAAGAAGTGATATTAGCGGTTGGGTTCATAGCCTAACTAACAGATAAAGGTCTAGCGCTTGCTAGACCTTTTTTATTGCCGCTAGCGAAAGACCGAGTGGCTGACTCATGAACTATTCAATGTAAGTGAAACTCGTATCCAACACATAAAAATATCCAGCACATAAAAAAATCCCCCTTACTGAGTAAGAGGGATTCGATATGGGCAAGTTATATCCTAAAAGGCTAAGCGATTAGTCTGTGCCGTATTCTTTGTACAAACGACGACATGCGCGGCCATCGCTGTGGAACAGGTGACAACGGTGCGCTGGAATACCAATCGCCAACTTGTCACCTGATTCGATTTTCAACGTGTCAGGCTGGCGATAGATAACATCAGCATCGGCACTTTCAAGGTTTAGGTAAACCTGAGTTTCGTTACCTAGCTTCTCTACCATCATCACGTCAGCTTCAATCGTCGCGTCACCTGATTCAGCAGACATCAAGTGTTCAGGGCGAATACCCAGAGACATACGATCGCCAGCATTGACAGTCGTACCATCAACAGGGATCCAGAAAGTCATACCGTTAGAAAGTTGAACTTGTACGCGTTCTGCTTCAGCTTGTTCAATGTGTACCGACATGAAGTTCATCTTCGGTGAACCAATAAAGCCAGCAACGAATCGGTTTTGAGGGTAGTGGTAAAGGTCAAGCGGCTTACCGACTTGAGATACATAACCACCATCAAGAACAACGATCTTATCCGCCATTGTCATCGCTTCCACTTGGTCGTGGGTAACGTAGATCATGGTACAACCCAGTTGACGCTGTAGCTTGGTGATTTGCGAACGCATTTGAACACGTAGCGCGGCATCTAGGTTTGATAAAGGCTCATCAAGTAGGAATACGTTTGGTTGAGAAACCAGAGTACGACCAATCGCAACACGTTGACGTTGACCACCAGACAATGCTTTAGGTTGACGCTCAAGAAGGTGACCAAGCTGAAGAATTTCTGCCGCATGTTCAACACGCTTGTCGATTTCAGCTTTATTTGCGTTTGCTAGCTTAAGACCGAAAGACATGTTGTCGTATAGGTTAAGGTGAGGGTAAAGCGCGTACGATTGGAATACCATACCTACGCCACGCTTTGACGGTTCAACGTCATTCATGCGTTTGTCGCCAATGTACAAATCACCAGACGTAATGTCTTCTAGACCTGCGATACAACGTAATAGCGTCGATTTACCACAACCTGATGGTCCAACGAATACTACGAATTCACCTTCGTTGATGTCTAAGGTTACGTCCTTAGAAATCTGTACATCACCATATGATTTATAAACGTTTTTTAACGTGACACTCGCCATCTAGCTTGTCCTCGATCGATCAAATTTTAAGTTTTACTGCTTATCATTATAAGAAATTTTTGGGTCAGCAGTAACTGTAGGAATTGGTAAGTATTGAGTGAGTAAGAAAAAAGTGGGTGAGACTTGGCTTCTTTAACCAAGCCCACCCGTCATAGCCAAACTGATGCCCATTTCCCCCACATTCAGCTAAACCTCCCCCGTGATTCAATCACAGATTTAGCTCGATGCTAATATAAGACACCAGCGGGCAGTGAAGCCAACTAAATGAATAATGCGTCAACGCATAACACTTGCCGGTAAAGGGTTCTTACTATCCACTCTTGGATGAATGCAGTTTCGGTGAAATGGCGTAAGGGTACATCCTCCCAATGGGAAATTAACTAGGGGGAGTAGGAGGGGAGGAGTAGATATACGGGGTTATTAATAATTGGCGATCCAGTTCAAATAAATCCACCACGTAACGGTGATGTTGATCACGATGAGTATACGTTTTGTGATTGCAGTCTCTAATCTGACCGGATGGCGATCACGAATTTAAGCCATAATAGCTAGGGCGTAGTGGCTAGGATGATGAGCTAGGGTCTGTTTTCTCAGATCATAACCTCCGAAAACTGGCTCATCTTGGTAGATGTGCCCTACGTATAAATATAAAAAGGATATTCACATGAAAAACGCTCTAAGCGCTGTAGCTCTAGGTACAATAGTTGCTCTGGGTTCTTTTGGTGCAAATGCTGCTATCGAAGAAGGACAACTAACAATCTGGGTAGGTGGTGACAAAGCTTATGAAGGCATGGCTGAAGTAGGTAAACGCTTCGAAGAAGATACTGGTGTTAAAGTAACCGTCGCTTTCCCTGACAAGCTAGAAGAAAAATTCCCTCAAGTAGCAGCAGCTGGCGATGGCCCAGACATGATCTTCTACGCACATGACCGTTTTGGCGGCTATGCAGAAGCGGGACTTCTTGTTGATATCAAACCTTCTAAAGAGACTAAAGAAGGTATCGTAGACTTCGCATGGGACGCTGTTTCATACGAGGGTAAAACAATCGCATACCCTGTTGCTGTTGAGTCAGTTTCCCTAATTTACAACAAAGCACTTGTTCCTAACCCACCTAAGTCTTGGGAAGAAATCCCAGCACTTAACGCTGAACTTCAGAAAGACGGCAAGAAAGCGATCATGTGGCCTTTACGTGGCGGCGCTTACTTCACATGGCCTCTACTTGCAGCTGACGGCGGCTACGCATTCAAACAGACTGCAGAAGGTTACGACATTAAAGATGCGGGCGTAGCGACTGAAGGTGTTCAGAAGTCTCTAGGTTTCATCGAGAAGATGGTACAAGACAAAGTTATCTCTGCAGACATGGATTACTCAGTAGCTGAGTCTGAATTCGTTGCAGGTAACGTTGCAATGACAATCAACGGCCCTTGGGGTTGGGAAAACATCAAGAAAGCTGGCGTAGACTATGGCGTAACAACACTACCTAAGTTCAACGGTAAAGCGTCTAAACCTTTCGTTGGTGTATGGGCAGGTGGTATCAGCACTGCGTCTCCAAACCGCGACCTAGCTGTTGAGTTCATGGAAAATTACCTACTAACAGATGAAGGTATGAAGAGCCTGAACGACGACAAGCCACTAGGCGCTGTTGCTCTTAACTCTTTCCAACGTCAACTAGACAGCGATACTCGTATTGCAGCAACAATGGACAACGCGATGAACGGTGAAATCATGCCTAACATCCCTCAGTTCACAACATTCTGGTACAGCATGGAAGAAGCGATCGGCAACGTAGTTGACGGCCGTCAATCAGTAGACCAAGCACTAAAAGCTGCTGAAGGTCGTATGGTTAAGTAACACCCAAGCACTACCTTTTAAGGAGGGGGTAACCTCTCCTTACTTTTCTATTTTTTATCTATATCGCTAGCAGGTTCCTCTATGCAGTCAGTTCAAGGTACAGATGCTATCCCAGCACCATCAAGCCTTCCAGGCAGTAAAAGCGTCTTCATCAAATGGGGGTTGCTTGGTAGCGTTGGCTTAATAAACGGCTACGCTACAATTCTAATGTATTCTCGCGGTGAGCTCGCTTTTGCGCTGCTTACAGTGATCTTAACGGCTTTGGCACTTTACATTTTTGGTAGTAAAAAAACTTACGCCCACCGTTATATTTACCCAGGTATTGCCGGAATGATCTTGTTCATTCTTTTCCCATTGGCATACACCGTAGGGCTTGCGTTTACTAACTACAGCGCGAAAAACCAGCTTTCTCTAGAGCGTACTCAAACCGTTCTTTTAGACCGTTCTTTCCAAAGCGGTGAGAGCTACCCATTTACTTTGTACAAGACAGATGACGGTCACCAGATCGTTGTAAAAGATGGCGATCAACTGTTAGCGACTGACGTATTTTCTCTAGACAATATGACAGAAACAGAGATGGACCTATCTGTAATCGAGTCTGCGCAAGGTGAAAAAGAGAAGATCAAAGCGATCATCCAAAACCGAGCAGCAATCAGTGGTGTTGATTTCAATCTACCTGACGGTGGTGACATCCGCATGAGTGGCTTACGTAAGTTTGCTTCTGTTGCTCCGCTTTACACGCTACAAGACGATGAAGAAACGTTAATCAACAATGAAACGGGTGAAGTTCTCAAGCCAAATATGGATGTGGGTTTCTACCAGCCTGTTGATGCAAATGGTGAGTTTACGGGTAATACCATCTCTCCAGGTTTCGTGGTTAGCATTGGTACGCATAACTTTGAGCGTGTATGGAAAGATGACGGCATTAAAGAACCGTTTATCAGCATCTTTATTTGGACGGTTATCTTCTCGGTATGTACCGTAGCGTTCACGCTAGTTATCGGCCTTGTATTGGCTAACATCGTGCAATGGGAAGAGTTGAAAGGTCGTTCTATTTATCGTGTTCTACTGATTCTGCCTTACGCCGTACCCGCGTTTATCTCGATTCTTATCTTTAAGGGTCTATTCAACCAAAGCTTTGGTGAGATCAACATGGTGCTCGAGAATATCTTCGGCTTAAGCCCGAACTGGTTCTCAGACCCTATCTTAGCGAAAACCATGGTGTTGATGGTTAACACATGGCTAGGTTTCCCTTACATGATGATTCTATGTATGGGTCTGCTTAAAGCGATTCCTGATGATTTATACGAAGCGTCAGCAATCGATGGTGCGAACTTCCTTGATAACTTCAAGCGCATTACGTTCCCATTGATGATTAAACCGCTTACACCGCTATTGATTGCAGCGTTTGCCTTTAACTTCAACAACTTCGTAATGATTCAACTATTGACGAACGGTGGCCCGAACATGATTGGTACTTCTGAGCCAGCGGGTTACACAGACTTGCTTGTAAGCTACACGTACCGAATTGCATTCGAAGGCGGCGGCGGTCAAGACTTCGGTCTAGCAAGTGCTATCGCAACGCTTATCTTCCTATTGGTTGGTGCACTAGCGTTACTAAACCTTCGTTTCACTAAACTGTCTCAAGATTAAGGAGCACGACAATGGCTATGGTACAAGGTAAAGGCCTTAAATACCGAGTGTGGGCAACGCATGCAGTGTTGTGGTGCTTCTTGGCAATGATTATCTTCCCACTACTGATGATCATCGCGATCTCGTTCCGTGAAGGTAACTTCGCAACCGGTAGTTTGATTCCAGATAACCCATCATTGGAACACTGGAAGTTAGCATTGGGTATGTCAGTAACGAACGCAGATGGCTCGGTAACGTCACCTCCGTTCCCTGTGCTAACTTGGTTATGGAACTCAGTGAAGGTTGCAGGTATCACATCGATTCTGATTGTGACACTGTCTACGACATCGGCTTACGCGTTTGCTCGTATGCGCTTTAAAGGTAAGAACACAATCCTGAAAGCGATGATGATTTTCCAAATGTTCCCAGCAGTATTGGCTCTAGTAGCAATCTACGCGCTGTTTGACAAACTTGGTCAATACATTCCGTTCTTAGGCTTGAACACACACGGTGGTCTAATCTTCTCTTACCTAGGTGGTATTGCACTGCACGTATGGACGATTAAGGGTTACTTTGAGACGATTGATAACTCTCTGGAAGAGGCAGCAGCCCTTGATGGTGCAACGCCTTGGCAAGCATTCAGACTGGTTCTACTACCGCTGTCTGTGCCAATCCTAGCGGTTGTGTTTATCCTATCTTTCATCGCGACAGTGGGTGAGGTGCCAGTAGCGTCTATCCTACTTACAGATGTGAACTCTTACACGCTAGCAGTAGGTATGCAGCAGTACCTATACCCTCAGAACTACCTATGGGGTGACTTTGCGGCAGCGGCTGTACTATCAGCACTTCCGATTACTATCGTGTTCTTACTTGCTCAACGTTGGTTAGTTGGTGGTTTGACGGCAGGTGGTGTAAAAGGATAAGCTGTACTCTATAAGAAAGAAAAAGAGCGACCGTTAGGTCGCTCTATATTGGCATTTTTATTACATCATTTGGTTTGGCCGCCGATCAGTAATAAAAATAACCCTCAGGTTACGCATAGCTGGCTACTAATCAGGTTCCTTACGCTATTAATGATTAGTGGTTTTTGTAACTCTAACCCAGGTATTTACTTGGGTTTTTTTATGCCTGCTACTTTTTGTTTTTTGTGTCAGCGTTACTCGTTAACTATCGCGCTCATATCTACTTTAAAACCCAAAGTTTCGAGTTACTTCTCTCCTAAATACCGACCACTTCATTTTGGTTACTTGTAGAAATGAACTAGTCTCACAAATCAGACACTCAGTATAAGTGGCTGTTGTACTATTGATATGTTGTGAATATTCCAATGCGTGATACTTCAATGATTTGTATGCAACAAAACCTGAAATTGCACTGAAAATGTATGGGTAAGCGAGAGGTAGTTACAGAATATTCAAGTGACATTCATGAGGGTTATGGAGGTGGGTTTATTTATGCTTCTGGTTTTTGGTGGGACTTAGAAGTTAGAACTCTTTACTAGAAGGAGCACAACCTAAGTGTTGCAATAGCACATAGATGCTTTCTTGATCGAGTGCCACGCGACGAAATAGATCGGCAAATGTCGGATCTCCACCGAAACACGTTTGGATATAGTGGTTGATTTCATTGCTGTCGTAGCCTTCGACGTACAAAGTTCTAACCCATTGGTACTCAACAGCCTTTAAATTGTTCAGTGTAGACTCGCTAAGAGTGGGGCGTATGACGCTCAAGAGTGGCTCCAAGAAATTCAAATGCATCTATTATGATTGGCGGTATTTAATCAGAGCAAAATGACGACTTTATTACAGTCAAAATAAATCAGTGAACAAGTGCCGATTCATTTCAACCTTTGGCTGGGTATCACGCTCTTATCGTCTGTATTGGGTGTGCAGCGGATTTGGCTGTGTAGAGCACGAAGGTATCAAATAGATCAATGCCAAGCAGGCGCTTGGCATTGTAATAAGGTTTTGTAGGGGGAGGGCAGCTGGTGGACCTTACTTAAGGTACTTCACGTGAGCTTCCATCTCTTCACCAATCTGTTTTCGCATGTTCATTAGGCGAATAGCCGAATCTCGTAATTCGATGTCTTCTGGCGTCTCTGGTATCCACTCTGGCACTTTAGTCGGATTACCATTCTCATCGACAGCGACCATAATAACGATACAGTGAGTTGTTAGGCGGTTATTGAGCTCTTTAGGGTCGCTTGCTTGCACGTCGATAGCGATATGCATTGAAGATGAACCTGTGTAAATGACCTTTGCACTTACTTCCACAAGGTTGCCTACATGAATTGGGGCAACGAATCGAATTCCGCCTGCATAGGCTGTTATACAGTATTTACCGCTCCAACCTGCGGAACAAGCGTAGGCTGCTAAATCGATCCACTTCATTGCTGCACCACCATGAACTTTACCACCAAAGTTCACATCTCCGGGTTCAGCTAAAAAACGCAGAGTAACGTCTCGTTTACCATCTTGTCGGCTATTGCTACTGCTCATCTATCTTCCTTCATTATTATTTTGCTGCGTAACATGCTTGTTACTTGCTAGTAACAATATACTTAAGATGACATAAGTTAAAGCGGATAATCTCATGGTTAAGACTATTTTTTTCAAACAGATGATCAGTTGATGAATATTGGTACTTAAAGGCGTATCAGGCGAATGGCAAACATGGATGAAGTGATATCAAGCAAGAGAATAGAAATACTGATTAAGTCACTAGATAGGTCGATTGCAAAAAAAACACCTAGCGTAATGCTAGGTGTTTCTAAGCCGTGTGGTACTCATGTCGGTACTTTTTTGTGTTAGCCAACCAACCGCTGTTGATTTGGTTTAGTTAAAGTGGCTGTATCTCAGATACCACTAAAGTGGTAGTGATTATTGTTTTCTTATCAGCTCACTTTTACTGTTTTAAAAAGTATAGATCCTTCGCGTAGATATTTCCTTTCGGATTATTGTTTGGGAAGCCTTTTAGTGTATTTCGCACTAATCGTGTGTGATTGTAATGATATAAAGGTATAACTGCTGAAGAATAGTTGAGCAACGACTCATCGTGCTGATATAAAGTAAAGCGTTTAGACTAATCTTCCGTTTTACTCGCTTGCTGTAAGGGCTCATCATAGTATGGATTACAGTAGCCACTCTCATTTGCTGTGTGAAACGTGAGTTTGAATTTTTACCCTAATGTGAGCGTTGGGTAATGCGTTTAGCTTTGTTGAGGGAGAGGAGCCTCAAGCCTTGGTTTTCTTCTGATTTGAGCAAGGATGACACCTGAAATCACCATCACACCACCAATGATGTGGAACTGGTTAATCTCTTCGCCAAGCCATGTCGCGGCTAATACGATCGCTACAACCGGAAGCAAGTTCATGAACATCGCGCTTGAGTCAGCACCAATGGTGTCAATCGCTTTCACCCACATCCAAGGCGCTAAAATCGAAGCGGCAACCGCTGCGTAAGCTATCAATGGGAGCGCTTGTTGCGGTGGTAAAAGTTGTTCGCTGGTAAGCCAAAGTGGCGTAAGCATCGCGACAGCAAACAGACCCTGAATGTATATCACCACCCAGCTACTGATTGGCATTTTCCAGCGTTTCAGTAGTACACAGTAAGAAGCATAAACAAAGGCTGCAATTAGCATATAGCCATCGCCTTGAGTCAATTCTTGATGCATGAAGAATAACGGATCGCCTTTGCCTAACATCAGGGCTAAGCCTGATAGTGACAACACACCGCCAACAATACTCAAACTAGAAATCGACTTGTGCAGCAAAGGGACGCTTAAAAATACACTGACCAATGGAACCAAAGAAGTGATTAATGCCATGTTAGAGGCGGTTGTGGTTAAGCCTGCGTAGTAACCTAGAGATTGGTTCAACACCATGCCCAAAAAGCCGAGGAACGCTAATTTAGATAAGTTTGGCTTAATGACAGCCCACTGCTTCATCACTGGGCGAATACAGAAAGGCGTGAGAATTAACATCGCAAAAAACCAGCGGTAAAAACTCATTGCGCTAGGTTCTATGGTGCTTGCAGCAAGCTTGTTGACGATTGCATTGGCGCCCCAGATACAGACTGTAAAAAATGGTAATAGGTAATGCATGTGAATTCCGTGGCGAATGAGTTGATGCGGCTAGTTTGACAGGTCGTTATACTTACAAGTATCTTTATAAAGACATTAAGCGCGATAGGAAGACAAGTTTGAAAAAACACTCCAGAAACCTTCATCCATCCTTATTAATTGATAAGGCACCATCCAACGTATTTATGAATTTTGAAGCGTTTCTTTCGAACACTGAAACCCGAGTTCATAGCCACTCATGGGGACAGGTTCAATTGATCAGTGGTGGTATATTAGAGATGGAAGCGGAAAGCACTCGATTTCTAGCGCCACCACATCTAGCGATTTGGGTACCGGCCGGGGTGATGCATTGCAGTTATAACCGTAAGCCTTTGGACTACTGTTCACTAAATATCGCCCCAGAACTCACGCAACACCTGCCAGATAAAACCAGCCTTATAAAGATCACGCCGATTGTGTCTTCTATTATCGATGATTTTCGCGATCGTGGGATCAATGTTGCGGAAACCGAGCAAGACCAAAGGCTCGTTCAGGTACTGCTTGACCAACTTGCGCAGCGTGAGGTTGAACACCACTTCTTGCCTTCAACCGATAATAAGTATCTAGCGCCTATATTGGCTTCTGTTGAAGAGAACCCAACCGATGAAGTGACGCTGAAAGATTGGGCTGAACGTGTCCACACCACGGAAAGAACCCTTTCTCGCCACTGCCAGACCGAGCTTGGAATGAGCTTTACCGAGTGGCGACTGCGAGTGCGCTACCTATACTCAATGGACTTGTTGAGAAACGGCCAATCGGTTAAAGAGGTCGCTCTTACATTGGGTTATAACCAAGCAAGCCCATTTATCACCATGTTCAAACGTTACGCGAACCAAACGCCAGAGCAGTATAAGAACCGTTTGTTGTAGCTCGGTCTTGTTGCCAAAAGAACGGATGTTTGCGCTAGTTAGTGCGTAGATAGACCACAAGTGAATAGATAGACCATAAGTGAATACGTGCAGTATGAGCTTATGGAATCGCCCCTAACAGCCCATATATTTCGCTCTGTTGTTCGGTGACATCCTCATAGTGTTGGTTCAATAGAGCACTGTTGCTGCCCACTTTGAACAGTATGTACGTTTCTCCGTCGACCTCGAACCAATTGAAGGTTCCATGCTGGTTATACGTGGTCATTGTTTTGTTTATCTTCATGAGATATACATTAGCAGCGCAAGACATGCAGACGTACATAAGCCAAAGAAAGAAAAGAAAAACCACGAGCCTAATACTGTTTTTTCTTTTCCTACCTCTTCATTACTTTGCTGCCAACCAAGTTCACGAACCTGATCCTTGGTAAGGTTTAAGTCTAGTTTCTCGATGTATCTGTTGAGTTCGTCATTGTGCACTGAGCTAAGCATGTTCTATCTCCTCTAACCATTTGATTGGTATTTTAGGGGAGCCCAGTGTTTGGTTAAATTAGATATTTTTCAACAGGCGTTAAGGTAAATAGAACATATGGAATAACAAAAAACCTCCGTGGTGGAGGTTTTGGTTGAAAGTGTTTTAGTTGATGGTTATCGCGATGTATTTGTTGTTAGATTCCACCTGTATTAATACACAATCTAATACCCAGTCAACTCCATATAGCCAGACCCAGAATGAGAACCTTTGATTTCAATTGGCCCTTCCCAATAAGGAACCGACAGCGGCATTTTGGCATTTGGATTGAGTGCCGAGACGGTCAGTTCTATTTGCTGGCTTGGAATCGAAACTTGCCACTCTGTTGGGTAGTCACGCCCGTCGATTTTAGTTTGCTTGATGGCGGTTAAGCTGATGTCTTGCTGCTTAATCGCGATGCCGGAGCCATCTTGATTCATCAACCTCGCATGAGAATAGCTGGCTTTGCCTGTAGTTGAGTTTCGAAGTTGAAATACCACCAAGCTGGTTTCATCACTCAGCCTTAGCGCAAACCAATCCCAACCTTGTTGCGAGTCGAGTAAAAACTGCGAGCTCCATTCTCTGTCTATCCAACCTTTGCCGGAAACTTGATGGGTGACGCCATCAATAGTTACCTCGCCCGATACATTGATGAATGGTTGGCTGTAGTAATAGGAAGCCACTTTGCCATCGCTACTTTTAGTGCTGTAGCCTTGTTCGCCTTGCTTTTGATATGGCGCGTTGTTGGTTAACTTAAGCGAATATCCAAATTGACCCGAGTTAGCGACCAATGTAGCTGGGAACAGGTCATCGGTCGTCGACGTCCATTGCCAATCATCGAGGTAAACACGAAACGGCGAATCGCTTACACCCGCCAGTTCAGCTTGGTCACGTGACCATTTTTCATCGGCATAGTGTTTATTTTTAGTGGTGACAGCGCTGTGCGCCATGTAAATCTGCTGACTTTGCCACGTAGTTTCCTTGGTGCTATTGCCACTTTCATGTGGTGCAGCCGCAAAGCGGAACTGTGTCCATTGCACACCTAACACATTGTCTTCTTCATCAATTAAGTTTGCGGTTAAATACCACCATTCATGACGAAAATCTGGATGTGCTTGATGGTCGGCAGGGAAGGCGATGTCGATACCTTTAACTACCGGTGTGAATTGATCAGTCTCTTTTTGTGTTTCATCGTCGGTTTGTTTTCCAGTACCGAGTATCGAACCCATATTTTGAGCTGATGGTTGAGTGGACTCCTCACACCCTAAAAGGAGTAAGATGCCAAGTGTGAGAACGAAAACTCTCATTGATCGATTCATCACAACACCTCACTTTGCAAGCTGGATACCACGGGTTTACTGACCAAACGCCACAGTGGGATCAAGGTCGCAATCACAGCCACTAAAATGGTGATGGCTGCGATGCTGAGTGCATCACTCCAATTCCACACATAATTTAAACTCCAACCAAAGGCGCGCAGGGTAACGATGTCCGTCAACACATAACCGACCATAGCGCCGAGTGGTAAGGCGATAACCAGAGTGAAGGCGACCAGAACAACGATTTGCCCGACCACCATCGCCATCAATTTTTTCTGACTAACACCGAGCGCGTACAACCTTGCAATAGCGGCTTTGCGTGCATCGAGCAACATGAAACAGGCGCAGAACAACCCTATCACCGCCACCATTAAAGTGACGCCATTAAGCGCCCGAGTGATAGCAAAGGTTTGTGAGAAGATATCTAAAGCGATCGATTTGATCTGTGCTTGATCGTAAAGCTGACTTGGGTGCAGATTGAGTTGTTGGCGTAGCTGTTCGTACACCACTTGTGGGTCGCCAGAAACTTTGATTCCCAAGCTGGTGGGTAAATCAGTAAATCCGTTTTCGAGCCATAAATTAGGTGAAAGTAACACTTCGCCATTCGGTGAGCCGTAATCGTGGAAAATCGCCCCGACGATGAGTGTTTTGTCTTGGATCGCGTCGAGCTTGAGTCGGCTTCCAAGGGACAAGCCGAGCTTCACTGCCGTAGGTTCGCTGATTGCCACGAATTCACCTTGGTAAAAGCGCGTCCAGAAATCATCAAGGTGGGATTGGAACACCATGGTTTGCTCAAGTGTGTCTTTGTCTTTAGTGCCGAGCAAAGTCGGTAAACCCTGCAAGTTATCGTCGACATAATATTGCTTATAAACGGTTTCAACATTTTCAAACTGCTCTAACGCACGTTCGACATTCGCGATTTCACCTTGGGCAGGGCTAACGTAAATATCGGCATGTAAGCGCTGTTCAAGCCATTGCTTTAACGTGGATTCAAAGCTGCCGACTAAGGTATTCATTCCGATATTGGCGGTGACAGCGAGAAGCAACGCCATCATGGCAAGGGAGAGAGGGGAAATAAGTTCACGTAGCTCAGCAAACAGATATTGTATTAACCCCGATTGGGTGCGTTTTTCGCTCCAGTTCGCTAGCACGCTTAGCGTTTTGGGCAGGTACAAAGGAATCGATACCACTAACACACCGAGCCATGCCATGGTGAAGCGATGATGTTCGCTCAGCCATAACCCTGCTAACGCGACAATGGTTAATACTGACCCGATAACAAACAGCTGATTTTCGTTAGACGTTTCCGGCGCTTGATAGAAACCGCCATGGGAAGAGAGGGGTTGTCGCACTCGCTGTTTAAAGTACTGCCAACACGCGACAAGCGTTGCGGCTAGCGTGAGTAGCAGTGCCTGCACTAACCATTGCCACTGCCATGTGCCGGGAAGCAGTGTTGCACCATAAAGTTGCTCAAGCGTTATTGCGACGGTGGGATGTAGCCAATGGCTGAGTTGAATGCCGAGAATGAAACCAAGCGACGCGCCCTGTGTGACTAAAACAGTCAGCTCGACTAACAGAGCTGAAAATACGATGCTTGGCGCAATCCCAGCTTGTTGAATTTGTACCAACAGCCGATTACGTTTCAGCAAACTGTACTTCACACCGTTGTAAGCGATGAACAGGCCAACCAAAAACGCCAACAAACTCATGGCGGTGAGGTTAAGGTGAAAGCTATCGGTAATTGAACCGAGATCCGTGCTTTGGTTGTTGGATATCCATTGCCCTTGCTCGCCAATAAGGCTTTGCCATTTATCCTGAGCATTGCTGTTAGTGTCGTTCTTAGTGTCAAAAATAGCGATGTAGCTCAGTTGCCCTTGTTTGTTAAGCAGTTGCTGAGCGAACCCAATATCCATCAACATTCGGCTACCTAGCTGCCATTCATCTGGTAGCACTACCACTTGAGTGAGCACTTCATCAAAAGTGAGTGTGTCTACTCCTCCCAAGTTCTGGTGTTGCGACTGGCTCATCATCACAATGGGTTCACCCGCTAAGAGTTGCGGCAAAGGTAAGGCATTGTCGAACAGGGAAATGTTTGGTTCTTTGGTTTGAGTGTTGCTTTGTTCGTCGATGCGAGCGTGACGAGATCTTGAAGTGAGGGCGGCGATCAACTCACTGCCTTGAACTGACCAACGTCGACCTTGCTCGTCTCTTACTCGCCCTTCAATAACAGGTAGCGCTGCGCTTAATCCACTTTGTCTTAAGCTGAAGTAGAGCGATTCCGGCAAATAGTTTTGCCCTGCTGGTGGAATGATAAGGTTCTGCGCTTGAGCGCTAAGTTGCTCGGTCGATTCTGCATAACTGCGCTTGGCATTGAGGTTGATGGCTTGCACTGCGACAAACAAGGTGACCGCTAACACAATGCCGATCAGAATCGCTGCGGCTTGCAATGGTGATTGACGATAGTGCGCCGCGAATAGATTCAGAGTCAGTTTGGTATGGGTGAGCTGGTTCTGAGCAAAGCCAGTTTGCTTCATTGAATGACTCACAACGTTGCTGCTCTTGGGGTTAGATCTACGTTCCTTAAACAACCATCGTCTAACACCAATTTTGTCTGCATAAAGCTGGCGCATTCTGGGCTGTGCGTAACCAAAAGCACCGCAGTGTTGCCTTGAGTGGTGATTTCACTCAGCAGCTTCATAACCTCTAACCCTGCTTTGTGGTCGAGGTTGCCTGTGGGTTCGTCGGCAAGCAATAGTTTGGGTTTATGGGCTAGCGCGCGCGCTATTGCGACTCGTTGTTGCTGACCGCCAGAGAGGGCGGATACGTGTCTTTCGAGTAACTCGTTGATACCCAATGCATCAACTAAATAATCGCACCAGTCGCTCCATTTTTGTTGATTCAAATGGAGCGGGAAGGCGATGTTTTGTTTTACGTTGAGTGGGGTTAGTAAGTTGAACTGTTGAAAGATCACGCCTAGTTTTTGATGGCGGAATCGGCTCCACTGTGGATCTCTCCAATCTGATGTGTTCTCGTTATCGAGCCACAACTCGCCACCAGTTAGAGGTTCAAAGCCCGCGATTAGGTTGAGTAAAGTACTCTTTCCACTGCCACTCGCCCCTGTTAAAGCCACGCTTGCGCTTGTCGCCAAAGCGAAGTCGACATTTTCCAGCACGTGATGGGTATCGTTGCCATCAACAAAGCTTTTGCTGGCATGTGTAAGTGTGACAATTGGGCTTTCCATTTCCTTTCCTTATAACCAAAACTTACCATCAAAAGGTGTCGTTACTTGTGGCAATTATTGAAGCGACAAGCTCTATAAAACTGTAGACAACAATTTCAAACAATAGAGCGATTTATATCGAATTATTAATAACTTGTACTGCAAAAAGAGGGGAATAGATCAGTGTGAGATGGAATACAGGTGTAAGTGGGAGCTTAGAGTCACCTAGGAGGCTTTTGGGGCTGTTTATAGATAATAAATATCTATGTTAAAAATTTTCCCAATTCCAATTCGTTTTAAAAGAAAACGCCCCCGATTGGTTGAAGCCAATCAGGGTTAGTAAGGCCCAAGAAAATCTAGTTACTTGGACTTTATTGCGAGGATTAATTTTGCTAAGGCACCTAACAAAGCAGCGATAGCGAAAACCAATTCAGGGTTATTCATATTATTACCTATAAAGAAGCTCTCGCCTTATGTGAGAGATTCTTCGTATTATCAACATGCATGTGATGGAAGGCAAGATAAAGAAATGGGGCTACCTGTGGATAACTATATGATTTATTGGGTTTTACTAAAAGGGGGGGAGGCGGTGTAGCCTTCAAGTTGCAAAGTACTTGCTTACAATAGTAATGAGTGTGTCAAAGAGTCTGCTTTTACTTCTATTTTTCAACGTCAATTAATATGGATCGTACTCAACTTTCCGTAATCAACGACCTAACCACGCTCTAAGCGTCGTTAAGTCGTTATTGGTTGAGGTCAGGGGTTAATTGAGCGCTTCAATCAGAGTGATTTCGCGTTTGATTTGCTTACTCTCTTGCTCAGTCGCCTGCGCCAGTTTCTTTTCGCGTGTGGTTATGGCTGCTTGTTTGGCTTCGTCAGATTTGAACATCAGTTCTTTTACGTTGATAGAAGCGATGTTTGTGTAGCGGCCATCGTCACTGGTTGGGATTGATATGGTTTTATCATTAATCAATGATTTTACGATCTCACGCTGTTCATTGTAACGACTCTCTAAACCAGAAAGTGCCCATCGTTGTTGAGGCTTACCCTCATACTGGCCGTTCTTTTCTTCTTTAAGATACTTGATAGTCATGTTACGAATCGTGCCTGCTTCTTCTCCATACTCTGCTTCCGTATCAAAGAGTACAGGGAATGATTCACCTTCTAGCACGCCGCCTTTCTTGGTTAGATGACCCATTCGATAGCTATTCATACCAATACGGATCTCTGTTTGATCAGTAACCGGTGTGCCATCAGCAAACGCGAGGTTGGTGATGCGGGTACCTGCAGGTTGAGTGAGGTCGATGGTATAAGTCACGCCCGCGAAGAAGTCATTGGTCGAATATTTTGAAGCTCTACGTTCAGGGTTAAAGCTGTAGGTCACATCGCCAGGTTGTACTGAGTTGAAGTAGCCTGCAGACCATTCCATGTAGGTTCTTAACTCTTTGCCTGTCATCTGATAGACAGTGATTTCGCCACCTGCGTATTGGTAGTTGTACGCGATGTCTTTGGCTTTGATTGGGCCAACATCGAGCTCTGCATTGTCGTTGTCTATTTGAAGTGCAATGACATTGGCTTTGGGTGCATAGAAGAAGCTCGCTTCTTGGAATAGCGCACTGATGCCTGTGTCTTGAACATGGACTTGAGGGATACCGCGGATTTCGTTTTCTGGGACTAAATCAACGCCGGTAAGTTGAGCGACAGGTCTGTTCGCCATTTCTCGGAGTTGTTTGTGGTAAGGCTGGTATAACTCGTCCATATTCTCATCAGAGTCGATACCTTTAATTTTATAGGTGAAGCTGTCTTTGTTGACGAGAGTGAATGTGCCATCGCGCTCTTCAAATTGAAGATCGATACGAGATAGGGCGCGGCCATATCTGTCGGGTTCAGTAATAATAACGCCATTTACAACGGCTTTATCGATGCGAGTGTGCATGTGGCCAGCGACGATGGCATCAAGCTCTGGGTTTGCATTGGCAATGTCGGTGACACCGGTGTCGGCAATGTCATTCTCGTTCTCAATTCCCATATGGGCAACCAATATGATGGCATCCACTTTATCATCAATCTCTTTGACGATTTTCTTCACTTCCAAGGTTGGATTAGTGAAAGTGACGCCTTCTAAACGGTTGGTACCTTGCGCAAAGACCTCCGTCATTGGGGTGTCCATTCCGATCACGCCGATCTTAATGCTACCGCGTTCTAGGATGGTGTAACCAGGCAGGAATGGGTTTCCGTTTTTGTTCTTGATGTTGCCACCGAGAGACTGCCCTTTAAATTGGGTAACGGCCCTGTTGAGGGTTTTGAGGCCAAAGTCGAATTCGTGGTTACCTAAAACCCACACATCGTATTTCATGTGATTAAAGCCAAGCATCATTGGATCAACGGGCTCGTCTTTGAAGGTTTCTACGAAGTTGCCTTGGATGGTATCGCCAGCGTCGACAAGGATAATGTTAGATTGCTCTTTGCGGATCTCACCAACTTTGGTCGCGATTTGGCTCAAGCTACCACGAGTGTTGAGTTTATCTGCCGCGTAATCCCACGCCATAAAATGACCGTGGATATCTGAAGTACCCAGTATCGTGACATCGTGTATATCGCCATCAGCTGCAAAGGTGGGAAAGGCTAGAGAGAGTAGGATGGCGCTTGATAGTATGTGTCTTTTCATAATTATGTTCACATCGTGGTTTTAAGTATGACGCGACCATATAGAATCGAGGTTATCTTATGGGTGATCAGTATCATATTTATAATGATATAACTAATTGATGTTTCAAATAAATGTGATTCATGACCATCTCGTAACCACTTAAGTTATGGAGAAATGCACCACAACTCTTCGCTATCTTTTCAATCTTCGATTTCTTTAATCAAACTTCCTAAGCGATGGTGTATTAACAAGCACGCTTGTAAGCTGTTGAACGTCTTGCCTGTTGAAATAAACAAGGTATATATCGTCCAACTCTCACTTACTGTGGCAGTAAGATGATCTTGCCCTCTAGGCGTGTGGTTTTCGATTCAATGAGATCAATCGCGGTTTGCACTTCATCGAATGGTAGATAGCGGTCAACGTCGAGCTGAATGTCGTTTGTGATGAAGTGATCTAGCATGGTCGTGAACTTATCACGGCGAACATCTTTACCTTCTGCTTCCTCCCAATAACGCAAGAAGAAGGTGCTGAAATCGATGTGTTGGTTTTTCGCGTACTCAAAGAAGCGTGGCTCGTAAAAATCCAACGACAGCGTCCCATAGTTGATAAAGCGCCCGTTGTTGCCAAGGGTGTGAACAAGATCGGTTCCGGGTGAGCCGCCAATCGCATCAAAGGCAACGGTTGGCATAGGCAAGCCTAATGCCTTAATTTGAGAAACTAGATCAGCGTTCGCATCTATCACCCAACAGGAAGTGGCAGGGTATTGTGTCTGCTGTGATGTAACGACAATGATGTTGAAGCCGAGTGATGCTGATAACTGGGAGAAGATCTTACCGATGGCTGAACTGCCCGCGTTGATGATCAACACATCGTCTTGGGTCAGATTGGCTATTTCTGTCGTTAGCACCCATGCGGTTAGCGCATTAATGTACAACTGACAGGCGTAGCCATTGTCTAAATGTTGAGGAATTTGGAACAGATTATCTGGTGATACATCGACATAGTTCTGCCATGTTCCACTGGTTGCCACAAGCACTCGTTGATTCACTATAAACTTAGCACTGCTGGATTCTACAATCCTTCCTACCGCTTCAAATCCCGGTACTCTCGGCGGCTGATGGCTATGTTTGTATTGGCCCACACCATAAATCGACAACAGATCACTAGGGTTGATGTTAGTCGCTTCAATTTGTACGCGAACTTTATCTTTGTCTAGTACCCCTAAAGCGACATGTTCTAACTTGAGAGATTCTTTTGGCTGACCGAAACGGAACTGGCTAATTCGGGTATTTTGCTTAGTGTCAGTCATAGTTTGGGCACCTTTATGGATTATGAGTACTGCATTGATTTTAAGTGTAGCGTGTTCATAAACAACCTTGGGTCGCTAATATTGCTTAAAATAGCTGGCGTCGGTAAACAGTCGTCATCAACGTAGTCGACATAGTCTGCCGCCGAATCGAAGATCAAAATATCCAAAGCCAAACGATCCAAGCCATATCGGCCTCGGTGGATCATATCCGCTGAAAACACCAATAAGTCACCTGCGGCTAACGGTATCTGCTTACCACCAGAGATGTCATCGCTGCTCACTTTGCCGTTTTCTTCTTGGCGAACATTGTACTCTTCTTCGTTATCCCAACGTTTGTGCGTGCCGGGGATAAGCTCCATACCTGGCTCATCAAAAAGGGGCACTCGCAGATGCAATACCTGGGTTTCCATGATGACTTTCATCTGGTCATCAATGTCGTAGTCGTATTGACAGTCACGATGCCAGAAGTCTTTTTGCTGCGGGTTTACTGGGTTGAAGAACAGCTGTGTATTCATGAATGCCGGTTTGTTCGGAATCACCGCATCAACCACGTCCATCACTTGTTTCGAGCTGATGAAGTCGAAAAGCACGCTTCTATCGTCGGCAGGCAAATACTCGCTTCCCGTAATTAAAGACGAGTTAAATGCCTCTTCTTTATAGAATTCTTCGTTGTCTGCTTTCCATGATTCATGAAATTTCAGCACGACTTTTCTAAGCGATGCAATTTGAGCTTTATTGAAATAATTTCTGATAACAAAGTAACCATGTTCGTCGTAACGGTCACTTAATTGTTGGCTGTTTTCTACCACTGACTACCTTCGTTCATTCTTTGCTGTGTAATAACTAAGGTCAACAGCCCTAGAGATTTCTTGGGCGCATAATGCCAGACAGTTGTCATTCAACCAAGTAACGAGTGCAGAAGCCTGTAGATTCAGTGATGCGATAAAGCTCTATGGGGGCGAGTGTTACATGCCTATCCATATCATGGACTCATGCGATAAAAATCTCCGCATGTGTGATCTATCCCTTATTTTATAAAATGAAAAGATTCATATGGTGAATGTTTTTGTGGTTTGCATGATTATTGACCATGTTGAAATTTGGTTGCGTATGGAAGATAGAAAATCATGGATGGTTTTTCGCTGGATATGAGAACACTTAATTTTATTATTATTTTGTTCTCTTTCATTTACTGCATTGGCTTGTTGCTGTTCCAATTTACCCAACAGTCCATTAAAGGGCTTTCAATTTTTTCCATTTCAATATTTGTTATCGGAAGTGGGCCGTTGATGTTGAGCCTAAGGGGGGAACTCCCTGATTGGATCACTGTTATTGGCGCTAACATGGTCATTGCGCTTGGCTTTCATCTCGCTTTGTATAGCTTATGCTTATTCCGAGAATACTCACTAAAATGCACCTACCTCAGCACTCTGATGATGCTGGCTCTTTTGCCATGTTTTATTTATTTCACGTACTACGAACCTTCCATCAAGGCTCGAATTATCCTCATTAGTTTCTATTTGGCCTTTGTGACTATTTGCACTGCCTTTGCGGTATTGAAGGGTCAACGTGATGACTTGACCTTAGCAACTCGGATGATGGCCTTGTCATTTTTGATATATGGCGGGTTTATGGCTTTCCGAGTAATGGTGACGCTATTTTCAGCTGAGCTACAGGATTTCATGGCGGCTGCACTCATTCATCAGCTTGCCTTTTTGGTGAGTATTGTTCTTATCGTATCGATGAGCTTTACAATGCTTTGGTTGATCAATGCAAGGTTGCTTAGGTCTATTCATGACCTGTCTTACAGTGACCCTTTAACGGCACTTGGAAATCGCAGAGCATTAGATGAAATGGTTCCAGTCATCATGAAGCAGGCGGGGACTGCACCTGTCAGTGCCATTATGATGGATATTGATAATTTTAAGTCGATCAATGACCAACACGGACACATTGTGGGTGATCTCGTGATCAAGTCTTTTGCTGAAATGGTTCAAAGTGCGATAAAAACATCGCCAACAGCCAGCGCGTTCCGTTTTGGCGGAGACGAGATAATGATTTTATTGCCCAATTTTAATTTTCTCCAAGCACAGGCTATTGCCTGCAAGCTGCGATTATCTATTTCAGAGGTATCAGCAGTACAAGAACATGAGATGTTTCTGACATCGAGTTTTGGTGTTGCTCAGCTTCACCCGCATGAGAGTTGGAATGGGTTTATTAGCCGAGCCGACAAAGCGTTATATCAAGCGAAAACAAACGGTCGCAATATGACTTCAATTTGTCCTAGTCATATTAACGAGATCGTCACTGCCACATCACCAATACCGCTGCAATAGAGAGTAAGATGAGTGCAAGAATGTCTTTGCGTGCGATGCTTTGCCCTAACCAGAAGTAGGATATCAACACCATGAAGATCACTTCGACTTGCCCAAGCGTCTTTACGTACGGAACGGCTTGAAGTGACATTGCGCTAAACCAACCCAGAGAACCGATAACACTCGCTAGGCTTGTCATTACGACCAGTTTAGATTTCTTGAATATCTGGCGCAGCGTGTCTCGCTCTCTGAAAAAGAGATACGTACAGATAATGCATGTCTGAAGAGTTATCACCAAAAACAGCACCCAAGCAGCGCTGTGAGGGAAGGGCAGCCCTATGTTCAAGCTTGCTTCACGTACCCAAAGAGACGTTAAAGCAAAAGCGGTACTACACGCCATACCTAACAAAAATACTTTCGGAGATAAGCTTCTCCAACCAGAAGAACTACTCATGATTAGTACGCCTAATGTGCCGATAAGCACGCCGACCCAACCTGTTAGTGTTAAAGCAGTACCAAAAAACAATACGGATAGCACAGCAGATACGGGGGCTTCACACTTAGCTAAGCCTGCTCCTATCGCATAGTTTTCGAGCTTAAATAACATCACCATTAAACCCGTCGCGAGGATCTGCATAATGGCTGCTGCAATAATGTAGAAAACAAACTCACCCGAAAAGTCAGGTGTGGATACTGGCTTCCATTGATAGAGGGCGCACAGATAAATTAAGGCGATTGGGCCTGCCCAGATAAAACGCGCCAGCGTCACACCAGCAACACTCATGGTGCCACTTAACTTGCTTTGAAAGGCATTGCGCCAAGATTGGCTGAAGGCTGCGAGAAGAGTAAAGGCTATCCAACTAAATGACATGACGCTTCCGTGTGTTATATAAAATTATGATTATATTAACAAATTTAACCAATAGAAGAAGGGGCTTGTTTGTTTATTGAGCGTCCATTTTCAGGCGATAGTCTATTTGGGTAAATCAGAACTTTGTGCGAGCTAACCTTTGAAGGGGCAGCTCATTGAACTTCAACACAATACAGCTAGCCGCCTCAAAAAATGGGCTCTTTTCGGTTCTTGAAATAGAACAGTGCGCTTATCGAAATGAACAGTAAGGTGAAGTAATAGAAAAACGAAGACAGTGAGGCCAAGAAGGCAAGGTTCTGTTCTATTTCTTGTTCGGTGTAGCCCTGAGACACCAACTTATAGTAGTAAGCGTACAAGATACCGATCAGACCGTATCCGAGGTTAAACATCAAACCTTTGAAACTAAGAACGGTGGCTCTGTTGTGTGATTCGGTTTTTTTATTCAGGTGGTAGCTGATGAAAATGTTCATCGTCATGATGATAAAGATTAATACCAGTGCCGGAATGACCCCGTAAATCGACCAACCCAAACTGATCCAGTAATAAGTCGCCATGCTGGCCAATCCCATAACCACTATGAAGGTTTTAGGCTCAATGCTCTCTGCTAATCTTCGGCTTTGTCCTGCCAATATAATCTTAAGCAAACTGATACCCGCGCCAATAAAACCGAAGTAGATAATTGGAATATCAATGGCCAGATAGTATTGGCTGTTCATGGTTAGGAACATGCGTGAGGTGTGTTCGAATAGGCTGTAGTAGAGCAAGATGAACAGCACGTAAGGCGTAGCAAATACCCACTTACCCGCATCGATCGTCAATTTAAGACTTGAGATGGTGGTTCCCAATTTGGTTTGGTCGCTTGGCATCACCTTTTTATCTTCGCGCATATTAATCGCGGCATAGATGGCGATCATCGCTACAAATAGGGTGGCGAATACGGGAATACGCATCAGATCTTTAGTGCTTTCTGGCTCGGCTAGCCCAAGGAAATGAAAGATGTTCGTCATAAAGTTCACATCGTACATCGCCGCACCAATCAGCGTGACAAAGATACCGACGGTTGAGGCGACACTAAGCTGGATTTGCAGCACTCGCGGCCACAACTCTTCATTGCCTTGTTCCTTTAAAGTGTCGTAGGCCAATGCCTCGTCAGCACCGCTGGCCAGTGCCATCGCTAAGCCACTGAGAATCCGGTTAATCAGAAAAACAATGAACACCAAGTCGGGGTTTCCGGTTGGCACTAGCGCTATCATGGCGATCTCAACAAACATCACAATCGAAGACAGCACCACCAGTTTCTTGCGGCCTAAGGTATCGGCGAATGCACCCGACGGTACTTCAGCAAGCACAATGGTGGCCGCCCAAACTACATTGAGCATCGCGAATTGAGACAGGGTTAACCCGTAATCTAAATAAAGTAGTGTGAATATAGGGTAGTAAAAACGCGCAAAGTAGCTGCTTCTAAACATCAAGAAGTAGCGGACATTGGGAATTTTAAGGATCTCTTTGAGCGTCATGATAATTTCAGTAATTTAGATAACACATTATTATGTATAACCCTTTTACTCTTTTAAATCATGGAATTGTTGCCAAATCCCTAAAATATCTGGTTTGGGTGATCTTCGAACTCATTGTTCATAGTGGGTTATAGGTTTCTCGTCTTCAAATCACTTTCCCCTATTCATTTAGTTTGTGGTGCAGTTTCACTTGTTCGACTGATTTTGGTGCAAGATCGAACTTCTATAACGTCGCTCTCGTATTTACATCTTATTGTATGATTTAATTATTGGTAATAACGATACGCAATGAATCCAATGTAATTGAGGAAGCGAGCATGATCTTAGAGTCATTCAGTCTGGAAGGTAAAGTAGCGATAGTGACGGGCTGTAACACGGGGCTTGGGCAAGGTATTGCATTAGGCCTAGCGGAAGCCGGTTGTAAGGTTGTCGGTGTTAACCGAACAGAGCCTGAAGAGACTATTGAGAAAATGAGTGCAGCAGGTCATTCGTTCCTAAACGTGAGTGCTGATCTTCTCGAGCAAGCGTGCATTCCAGGGGTTATAGAGCGCACTTTGGCTGAGTTTGGCCAAGTCGACATTCTCGTGAACAATGCAGGAATTATTCGCCGCCAAGATGCTATTGAGTTCTCAGAGCAAGATTGGGATGACGTAATGAACGTGAACACCAAGACGGTGTTCTTTATGTCTCAGGCTGTTGCAAAGCAATTTAAGGCTCAAGGTACTGGCGGAAAGATCATTAACATTGCATCGATGCTCTCATTCCAAGGTGGCATTCGAGTTCCTTCCTATACGGCTTCAAAAAGTGCTGTGATGGGCGTGACACGTGCGATGGCGAACGAATGGGCGCGCGATAATATCAACGTGAATGCGATAGCCCCCGGTTATATGGAAACGAACAATACTCAAGCTCTGCGTGAAGATGCTGAGCGTAATCAAGCGATTCTTGAGCGTATTCCGGCTGAACGTTGGGGTAAACCGCAAGATATCGCAGGTCCTTGTGTGTTCTTAGCATCATCAGCATCGGATTACATTAATGGCTATACCATTGCTGTTGACGGTGGTTGGTTAGCACGCTAATTAGTTTTTTATTCTAAATTTTGAGTTTGCAGCAATCTTGCAGGAGAAGATAAATGAAAATCGCTTTAATGATGGAAAACAGTCAAGCAGGCAAAAATGCTATGGTATCAGCTGAACTAGAGTCAGTTGCTGGTGGTTTTGGTCACGATGTCTTCAACCTAGGAATGACAGACGAGAACGATCACCACTTAACGTATATTCATCTAGGTATTATGGCGAGCATTCTGATTAACTCAAAGGCTGTTGACTTTGTTGTGACAGGATGTGGCACTGGCCAAGGTGCTTTGATGTCACTGAACCTGCATCCGGGGGTGGTTTGTGGTTACTGCCTAGAGCCATCAGATGCTTTCTTGTTTAACCAAATTAACAACGGTAATGCTCTCGCTCTCGCTTTTGCTAAAGGCTTTGGCTGGGCAGGTGAACTCAACATTCGTTATATCTTTGAAAAAGCGTTCACAGGCGAGCGTGGTAATGGGTATCCACTAGAGCGTGCAGAACCACAGCAACGTAATGCAGCAATTTTGAATGAAGTGAAAGCTGCGGTGGTAAAAGATAACTTTATTGATTCTCTGAGAGCTATCGACCAAGATCTAGTGAAAACAGCGGTTGGCAGCGAACGTTTCCAACAATGCTTCTTTGAGCATTGCCAAAACCAAGAAATCGCTGATTATGTTCGTTCACTTTTAGATTAATTAGAGCGTTTAGTTCTGATAGAGCCAGCCTTGTTCGGCTGGCTTTTTGATGAATAATTAAAGGAAAGTTGTGAGGCAGACAGTAATCAACTGGAAAAATGGCGATTCGTGTTTTCCTGAATTTACTCTTCATCTTCGGTTTCTTTGGGAGCATTCGACGCCCAGTCTTTTTCAAGCCAGTTATCGAGCACGTGTTGCAGCACGTTCAAGGAGGTTGGTTTCTCTAGGCGACCATCCATCAACTTGCTGATCATATCTAACTCGTGCTGTCCTGATTCGCCAGACAAAGCAATGATTGGCGTTTGAGGAGAGCGTGCCTTGATGATTTGGCTTGCGTCAAAACCATTCATTATCGGCATTTGTACGTCCATTAAGATCAAATCGACCTTGTGTGTTTTGAACAGCTCGACAGCATTCTCGCCGTTTTTAGCTTGTAAGCTATTTACTCCAAGTCGACTCAGGTACATCTGAACAAGCGTGCGTTGTACCTCTTTGTCATCGACGATAAGCACGGTTGGAGCCAAATGGTTCTCTGGGGCTAGCGTACTTGTTGGCTCTGAACTTTGCGTTTCCGCTTGGTTATCTGGCTTAACTTCTGCATTGGATTTGTTTTCAGTTGTGGTTTGATTACTTTTCCAATCATTGAAGTAAGGCGTACGAAGTGCGTCTGCTTTGGGTGCATTGGGCACCACCGGGAAGTACAGGTGGAACTCAGTAAACTCCCCAAGTTTAGAGTGGCACTCAACTCGACCGCCAAATGAACGCATTACACGTTGGCAATAGCCAAGCCCTAGGCCGCTACCACCGCTTTTTTGGTAAGAGAAGAAGTCATCAAAGATCTTATGTGCAATGGCTTCGTCAATGCCTGGGCCAGTATCTCGGAATATCAGAACGTTCTCGTAAGGTCCTGTGTTGGTGCTGATCTCAATTTGGCTTTCTGGATAAGAATCAAAGTAATATATTGCATTGCGTATCAGGTTGAAAATAACGAAATTGAATAAGGTTTCATTGAGCTTTGCTACAAAATCAGCGTGTTGTGGTAAACGAATGCGTTCAATGATCTTTTCATTCTCAAAACCATAGTGGCTTACGGCTTGATCCACGGCTTTGTGGATAGAAGTCATGGTCACAGGGCCGTGTTCAGGCGTACTGTCACTGACTTCGCGCAGGATGATATCAATCAGTTGTCGCCCGCGTTGAATCGCCGCTTGGCCATTCTCAATATCCTTTAGGATTTGTTTCGCTGGGGCTTGGTTATCAATGTGCTGTTTTAACACCTCAAAATGCAGCTGCACTTGAGCCAGCGGGTTACGCATTTCGTGTGCGATAGAATTAGCCAGAGCGCGACTTTGGCGAATGCGTCTATCGGCTTCAATGGTGCTTTGTACACGAGTTAACAAGGTTTGCAGTGCAGAGATCTCTTCGTTAGAGAACATCTTATCGTTGCTCTTATGTGATGAGACCAATAAGTGCGTGACCGATTTCCCCTGACCAAATAAAGGCATCACCAAAGCGGTGTCGTTTGAGCTCATCTTGTCATATAGGGCTTTTATCGAGCGCTTGGCTGGTGCGGTGTAATCAAGCTCCTGAGACAGCTCATCGAACACTAAAACGGACTTGTTGGTAGACAGGTAATCTTCGTAGAAGGTTTCGTTGTAGTTGCTGTTCACCAGACGCAACTTGTCTTCGGGAATCTGCAATAGGCTACCTAATCGACGCATTGCATCATCAATCGACAGCTTGAAATCGTCTTCTAGTGAGAGGATCTGTTGTACTGGCGTTTTCTTGTTTCCGTAGACAAAGAACGAGGCGTAGTGGCTTACGCGCTTGTAGAGAACATGCCACGTGATGCCGATAATCGCGCAGATTGGGATAGCAACAAGCCATTGACTGTCGTCTGTCAGCGGGATAAATATCGCGCCAAAAGGGATCACCAAAACAGCACAAACCAACATCGCATTTAGGCTCATGTACGCCAGGTATTTCACGCTGTAGAAGCGCGAGGTCAGCAGGGCATAGCCAACGAACAACATTTCACTTATCGACAAAGCTGGTGGCAGCCAAGTGAGCGAGAAATCACGCAAGAAGTAGGTCATGCCTAGGTGGATCGTCGCAGTAGACAGCATGAAGACTAAAATGCCGGCGATCATATAGTTGGTTTTGGCTAAAGTTAGCTTGCTGCTGTTGGCGCGCATGGCCACCAGGTTGAGTAGTGTTAGCACTACAAAGCTAATCATCCCAATAAAGAAGTACGGCGTATGCGGGCCAAACTCAATCACGAACTGGCTTGGGCCTGCAATGGTGACGTGTTCAACGGTTAACCCCGGACTTAAATTGATAAAGAAGGAGTAGACGGTCAGGGTGACGAAAATGGCTTGCTGCCACACATGAACCTTACCATTACGTTGTTCAGCGGCGAGTTTGCACGAGAAGTAATAGGCAAAGGCAAACGCAAAGAACGAGGCGAGGTTGGCAAACTTTGCGGCGAACACGGCGGCCGAGGCCCCAAGTTCCGGTAATAAGTCGGTATGGAAATAAGCGTTACTGCTGATCCACGCAACAATGCAGATCGAATACGCGATGTAAGGGGCATGGTGTGTCCCTGCGATCACTTCGTTCTTCTGTTTCAGGCGATAGCAGTAATAGAACAACCACATGACAACCACTGCCACGGTTGCAAGCAGGGTGATTGCTTTTGCATAGATGATCGCCTCAAGGCCGAAATCAAACATGTTCATCCTTTTTTGCCGAGCGCAACTTTTCTAATGACTTTCTACTCTCTCGCACTGCGCGTTTGTAGCCGCGGAAATCGACATTATTGAACGCTTTTACCATTATCTCGAAATTCCAAAACCCGCGATAAATTGTTGTGCCATCATCATTTAATTCGCAATACCCAGCATGGAAGTATGCATTGGAATCAATGGTTTGATAAAACTGAAGCATGAAAGGTTGTTCAATGATGGTGAAACCAATTTTGTAGCCAACTTGATGTAAGACGCTCATTAGCTCTTTTTGAGCGAGATAGAGGAAGTAGAGTTTTTGTTGGGTATTTCCACTGACGGTTAAGCGCAGAACTTCACATATGGCTCGAGATTCGGACAATTGTAACTGGAATTGTTGGTCAAATTCTGGGAGAGAGTAACATTTTGACAGTGTAGGCGGTGTGAAAAGTTGTAACTCTGCGAGTTCATCGCAGCCGTAATTGGGTAAACAGTATTGCCATTGCTCATTGCTGAACGGCGGTGCGTAACTTAGCCAAGTGTCATTCTTAGACCAGTCTTGAATCAGCGCAGAGGAAACCAGTGTTGGAAAGGCTTCATCGACTGGATGCTTGAGCAGAATAAAATGCTTACCTGCCTGAGAAAGGTGTAATAAAGGCAGCATCTCAAACCATTTCTCGCCCTTGATGAACACCTCGAGATTGCTTAAAGCAATGGCATCGCTGATTGGCATTCCTTGTGGGTGACTCGGTGTTTTTACCAAAAGTGGCTCATGTTCTATCTGTTCGATGATCGCACCGTAATAAGCACTGTCATTGATAGGGAGGTCGACATGAGAAATGGAGCTTGGATTTAATGGAGATTTTGCTTTGATCGCAGCAATTTCACACTCACACCAGAAATCTAGCCAATGCATATAGCACTGCCCTACAGCCTGCTCTAGAAGAGCAATCTCTGCAGATAGTGTATTTGGATAGCGCAGAATCAGATCGCGGTAGTCCATCACCTCAAACAATACAGAGTAGCTTTTGTTTTGATGCTCTGGGAAAAGCAATTCTAATTGGCTTCTACGATATTCAGTCACGCTTTGAAAAAGCTCAGTGCGCTCATGTGGCTGATAAGTGCTGATGACGAGCTCTATCAGCGCTCGCTGTTTTATTTCGATAGACAGACTGCTAGCCAACAGTGAGCCTAAAGACGACGTTAATTTCATGTTTAACCTAGCCTAGGTTTATATAATTATTTTTATTTGATCTGCACTATCTATAGGACACTGATTTTAGGTATGTGTTTGAAGTTACGTTACTTTGAGAGAGCTAATCGTAACTTTACTTGTGTCCATGTTGTGAGAAGTAAGTTGCATAATCGGGTGAGATTTTACTACTTGCACCCACCCTTAACAATAAAGATTTTCCATATTTGAATGAATTCACAGATGAACAAAGTACATTATTATCAACAACTTGTAGGGTTGGATCACAGTTTTAAAATCAGACATGATTAAGTCGAGCATAAACTTTTGGATTTATAAAATAATTTCAAATATCTATTTTTTGAACCAATATCATAATCCACATCAAGATGAGCTCATCTTATTAATCGTGATAGGAATGTTTTTGGTGTGAAGTATGTAATTATCTGATTGATTATGTCTGTATTATTACTCGCTTATTCTCTCGCTACTCATTTTAATGATTTAAATATCAGGTGGATAAAAGCAGAGCTCCAGTGCTCGTCTTGTTTTCCTGACAATCTCCTGTGTTTATAGAGTAGTTACACCATAATCTCTGATGAAGTGATGACATTCGAGGTTTAAGCTTGCCTGCATATGAAACATTATTGCGAGTAATCCCTCGTAAATGATTGAGGTAGAGAGAATTTATGAAGAACGTACGATTAACATCATTACTTGGAACAGCAACCTTGTTTAGTGTCGTGGCGTTAGCTGGGTGTAGTCAGAAATCAGAGGTACCAACTCAACCGCAAGAGAATGCGAACCCCATCTGCAGCACTAAAAACCTGACGGGTGGTTGGTCGCAAAGTGAGATTACACCAGAAGCTAAGCAAGCTTTAAACGCAGTTCTTGGCCAAATGAACACTTCAGCTGAGCTCAAACAGATCTTGAGTGTTCGAACTCAGGTTGTCGCGGGTTTGAATTACGCTATTGAGTTTGAAATGGATAATGGTGAAGTGTGGAACACCATCGTTTACCGTTCTCTACAAGGTGACATCGAAATGACGCAACCTGCACAGAAAGGTCTTCTGTGCTCATAGCCTAGATGCGCCAGTGTCTTGTGAGATAGGCTGATAGCAAATAAAAATGGCTCCGTATTGGGAGCCATTTTTGTTTTTAAGAAGACTGATCCACTGAACGATTTCAGTCGGCCAGCTCGGGCTCGGCTAACTCCAGAACACAAGCTCGGCTGATGTCTTCATCAATGTAGGCCATACCGAGTTTATTGAGGTAGTCCATGCGATCGGCAGTGCGAAGCTCGATGTCGGGGCCTGCAATGTTGTTGGCTTGATAAATTTCAGTGAGGTGAGACATGAATTGCTCACCCACACTCATCATCAATAGGCTCATTGCGCCTACGTCCGGTCTTACTTTAGCACGTTGCTTTTCCGATAGGTTTACCGCTAATACGATAGGCTGTTCTTCACCTTCGAAGCGAACACCTCGCTCACGAACGGTTTGTTGAGCCCAGTAGTACGCCAGTTCTTTACTCTGAGTGAGAAACACTGGCTCAACCGATTCGGTATAGTTGTTGCCGATGGTTGCCATAGTTTTTGAAGCTGCTTCGTTGAGCGCTTTGTCTCCAGAACGTTTTAAACCTTGGCCTTGAATCGAAGCCAATAAAGCTGAAGATGTGCCGTGATACCAAGTATCACCCGTCGCGAAACCATTCTCTGATAACAGTGTTTTTGCATCTTGTAGGTGTGTAGGTATTGAAGTCATAGGCACTCTCAACAAATAGGAATCTGAACAAATATGTATACAGTTAGCTTAAACAGAAGTTGTTCGGTTAACCGTGGTGTGGAACACAAATCTGAGGCTTTGAGATAAAGCTGGCAGTACAAGCTTTATCTCAAAGCCTTCCCCCGGATCTTACCTAAGTAAGAGAGAAGGACGGGGGAGGCTTTAGCGTTAGCGATTAATCAAATTGGTTCGATGTATTCGCTTCACCTGCAGCTTTTAGTGCGTTCTCACCAGCAAAGTACTCTTTGTGGTCATCACCCATGTCAGAACCAGACATGTTTTGGTGTTTAACACATGCGATGCCTTGGCGGATTTCTTTACGCTGAACATTCGCAACGTAACCTAACATGCCTTGGTCGCCGAAGTACTCTTTCGCTAGGTTGTCAGTAGACAGCGCAGCAGTGTGGTAAGTCGGTAGAGTAATCAAGTGATGGAAGATACCCGCTTCACGAGATGCATCCGCTTGGAATGTGCGAATCTTGTCATCAGCTCGTTTAGACAATTCAGTTTCGTCATATTCAGCACTCATTAGGCTAGCACGGTCGTAAGCTGAAACATCTTTACCTTCTGCTACCATCGCATCGTATGCTTGCTGACGGAAGTTTAGCGTCCAGTTGAATGATGGAGAGTTGTTGTAAACCAGTTTCGCATTAGGGTGTACTTCACGTACGCCGTCCATCATCTCTTTGATTTGACCGATGTGTGGTTTCTCAGTCTCAATCCAAAGTAGGTCAGCACCTGCATTAATTGCTTCGATACAGTCAAATACACAACGATCTTCACCAGTACCTTGGCGGAATTGGTATAAACCTGAAGGTAGACGTTTAGGTCGAACTAGCTTGCCGTCACGGTTGAAACAAACATCGCCTTCAGCCATATCAGCAACATCAATCTCTTCAACATCTAGGTATGAGTTGTAGATGTCACCTTGGTCGCCCGGCTCTTTCACTACGGCGATTTCTTTTGTTAGGCCAGCACCTTGTGAATCGGTACGAGCAACGATGATGCCGTTGTCGATGCCTAGCTCAAGGAAAGCGTAACGAAGCGCACGAAGTTTTGCGTGGAAGTCAGCGTGTGGAACCGTTACTTTGCCGTCTTGGTGACCACATTGTTTCTCGTCGGCTACTTGGTTTTCGATTTGTAGACAACAAGCTCCCGCTTCAATCATCTGCTTAGCCATTAGGTAAGTCGCTTCTGCGTTACCGAAACCAGCATCGATATCGGCAATGATTGGCACTACGTGTGTCACGTGGTTGTCGATTTTGTCTTGAATACGGTCTTGTAGGTTCACATCACCTGCTTCACGCGCAGCGTCTAGCTCACGGAATAAACCACCCAGTTCACGAGCATCGGCTTGGCGCAGGAATGTGTATAGTTCTTCTACTAGGCCTGCAACCGATGTTTTCTCATGCATTGATTGGTCTGGAAGTGGACCAAAGTCAGAGCGAAGTGCAGCAACCATCCAACCAGAAAGGTATAGGTAACGACGGTCAGTCTTGCCATCAAAGTGCTTCTTAATAGAAATCAGCTTTTGTTGGCCGATGAAACCATGCCAGCAACCCAGAGACTGAGTGTATTGAGAGCTGTCTTCGTCGTAAGCCGCCATGTCTGCACGCATGATATCTGCCGTGTATTGCGCAATATCCAGACCTGTTTTGAATTTGTTTTGAGCTCGCATACGAGCAGCAGATTCAGGGTTAATTGCATCCCATGGAGCACCAGCAGCGCTTTTTGCAACTTCAATCATTTCGATATCTTGTGTAATTTGCGACATAACTATTCCTTAGTTTCACGTGGGGTATGGTTGCCAAATTGGCTTGGATTAAAACTTTGCTATGGACAAAGAATAACCACTCATGTGATAATTTTGTTAATTTATAGTTATTATATTCGGTATTTTTCTTATGAATATTGCTCGTATAGACCTTAATTTGCTTGTGTATTTAGACATGTTGCTACGTGAAAGAAACGTTACACGAGCAGCAAATCAATTGGGTATTACTCAACCAGCCATGAGTAATGGCCTTCGCCGATTGCGTGATCTGTTTGAAGACCCGCTATTAGTGAGAACAAGTGAAGGGATGATACCGACCGAACGCGCGCACAAGTTGCAGCCACTGATTCGAAACATCTTGGCGAATGTAGAGAAGACACTGCAGCCGACCACAGAGTTTAATGCAGAAGACAGTGAACGCGTGTTTCGTATCATGGCGAGTGACTATGCAGAGTCGACCATTATTCAGCCGCTATTGAAAAAACTGAGCGAGATAGCACCGAAAATACGACTGGATATAATGACGCCAAGTGATGTGAGCTATCAGGATGTAGAGCAAGGTACCGTTGATATAATTATCAACCGATTTGACGATATTCCTCAGTCGTTTCACCAGATGAGCCTTTGGCACGACGGGTTTTCTTGCCTCTTTAGTTGTGACAACCCGATAGCCGACAATTTCGATATTTTGTCTTATTTAAAGGCGCAACATATTTGGGTAAGTAAGACTGGTATGGGAACGGGAGTCGGGATAAACCCAAGCGAAGCACAAAAGCTTGGTTGGATAGATGAAGCACTAATGCGCATTGGTAAAACCCGTAACATCACGGTGTTTACGCGACACTACTTGTCGGCGATTCTCTTCGCACAACAGAAGAACCTGATCCTGACTATTCCTACCAAAGCCGCTCAACTGCAGCGCAATAACCCTAGATTGTTGATCAAGCCTGCGCCATTTGCGATTGAACCCTTTGAGGTGAAGATGGCGTGGAGTCCATTGTTACAAACCAATTCAGACCACCAGTGGATGCGTCGTTTGATTAAAAGTGTCGCTAACGAAATCGAGAGTGGAGTAACGGAATAACACAGTTTTTAGGGTATTTTTTATATGAATATCCAATATAACCGGCATAAATTAGCTAAATTCATGTCCGTTAAGTAAGTTTAAGTCAGTAAAGTAAATTTGAGCTAGTCACGAAAATTTATTGAGTAGCCATAAATTAGTTTGAGAGAGATTTTATGAGCAGTCGTATTCAACAGGGAAGCTTGAACATTGATAGCACCCTCTACCAATTAATTAATGAGCAGGTGATTCCTGGAACAGGCATTGTCGCTGAAGACTTTTGGCAATCATTTGCAACCATCCTTGAAGATTTGGCTCCAAAAAATCGCGCATTGCTTATCAAGCGTGAAGATCTTCAACATCAAATTGACGTTTGGCACCAAGAGCGTGCTGGGCAAACGCTCGATCCTGTGGAGTACAAACAGTTCTTACAGCAGATCGGTTATTTGGTTCCTGAAGGCGATGACTTTCAAGTGACGACAGCGAGCGTAGAACCTGAGATCGCAACACAAGCAGGGCCGCAGCTTGTGGTGCCAATCATGAACGCACGCTTTGCACTTAACGCAGCCAATGCGCGTTGGGGCAGTCTATATGATGCGCTCTACGGAACGGACGTGATCAGTGAAAGTGATGGCGCGGAAAAGGGCGGAAGCTTTAACCCTGCTCGTGGCGCTAAAGTAGTGACTTATGCTCGTGAGTTCCTTGATGACGCAGCGCCATTAAACGGTGTCTCTCATAAAGACGTGACCAAATACAGCATCAGTAACGCTAGCATCGGCAATAAGCTCATAGCGACACTCGATAACGGCGAAGAAGTCACTCTCATTGATAGCGACCAGTTCATTGGCTATCAAGGTGACGCAAGTTCCCCTTCGTGCATTCTTCTTAAACACAATAATCTGCACATCGAAATTCAAATTGACCCAAGCGCACCGATTGGTAGCGTTGATGTGGCGGGTATTAAAGATGTGTTGGTCGAAGCTGCCCTAACAACCATTATGGATTGCGAAGACTCGGTTGCTGCAGTTGATGGTGAAGACAAAGCATTGGCTTACCGTAACTGGTTAGGCTTGATGAAAGGTGATCTGCAAGAATCACTAGAGAAAAACGGCAAAACTATTGTTCGTAACCTTAATCCCGATCGCCAATACACCAGCGTGACGGGTGGTGAGATTTCACTAAAAGGCCGCAGCATGTTGTTCATCCGTAATGTCGGCCACTTGATGACTAACCCTGCGATTATTGATGCCGAAGGTAATGAAGTGCCTGAAGGCATTATGGATGGCATGATCACTTCGTTAATTGCGATGCATGATTTAAAAGGCAACAGCGCGTACCAAAACTCGACTGCGAACAGTATCAACATCGTAAAACCTAAGATGCATGGCCCTGAAGAAGTCGCCTTTACTAATGAATTGTTTGGCCGTATTGAAGATGCATTAGGGCTAGATCGATTCACGATAAAAGTCGGCATCATGGACGAAGAGCGTCGTACTTCGGTTAACCTTAAAGAATGTATCCGTGCAGCTAAAGATCGTGTTGTGTTTATCAACACAGGTTTCTTAGACCGAACGGGTGATGAGATTCACACCAGTATGGAAGCGGGGCCTTTTGCTCCTAAAACACAGCTGAAAACCATGACTTGGATTGGCGCATACGAAGATCAAAACGTTGATCTTGGCTTAGCTTGTGGCCTGCAAGGTAAAGCCCAGATTGGTAAAGGTATGTGGCCAGAGCCGGATAATATGGCGAAGATGATGGACGCGAAAATCGGACATCCACAAGCGGGTGCCAATACCGCTTGGGTTCCTTCGCCAACCGCCGCAACTTTGCACGCGCTGCACTATCACAAAGTGAGTGTACCAAGCCGTCAGAAAGAGCTTCGTGAGCGAGTGAGAGCCAATGTCGATGATATTCTTACTATCCCGCTACTTGGTAATCAAAAGCTGACTGCGCAAGATATTCAAAGCGAACTGGATAACAATACCCAAGGTATTCTGGGTTACGTAGTTCGTTGGATTGACCAAGGCGTTGGTTGTTCGAAGGTACCAGATATTAACGATGTCGGCTTGATGGAAGACCGTGCCACGCTGCGTATTTCAAGCCAGCATATTGCGAACTGGTTACGTCACGGCATTTGCGAGGAAGCTCAGGTAATGAAAACCATGAAGCGTATGGCCGCAGTGGTGGATGAGCAAAACGCTGGCGACCCGAGTTACCGTAACATGGCGCCTGATTTTGAAAACAGCATTGCATTTTCAGCGGCGTGTCAGTTGGTATTCGAAGGCTGTGCTCAGCCGAGCGGTTACACCGAGCCAGTGCTGCACGCGATGCGTCTAAAACTGAAAGCGCAGGGATAGTGAAGCAACCGAATAACAAAAACAGAGAATGTAAAATACTAAAAAAAGAAACCCCCTTTAACCGAGCCCAAGGTGCCGCGCTTTTATAGCGCGGCTTTTTTTTGATTCATTTTTGTGGTGGGAAGGGGGGAGAATGGGGTAGGTTAGTGCTCACTAAGACTTAATTATTTCCGAGCCCTAATCACTGCCAGAACTTAGTTACTACCAACCTTATTTTCCGCCAAAGCAAAGATACTTAATGTCCATGTACTCATCGATGCCTTCTTTCGCACCTTCACGGCCAATACCTGATTGTTTCACACCACCGAAAGGCGCGACTTCGGTTGAGATTAGACCATCATTAATGCCGACCATACCGTACTCAAGTGCCTCTGCGATGTTCCATACTCGATGAATGTTCTGACTGTAGAAGTACGACGCTAATCCATAAATGGTATCGTTGGCCATCTCGATAAGCTCTTTGTCCGTGTCGAATTTCATCACAGGCGCGACTGGGCCAAAGATCTCTTGTTGAACGATGTCCATGCTGTGTTTTACATCTTTAAGAACAACAGGCTGAATGAAAAGCCCATTAAGCTCCTGAGTTGGCGTCACAGGCGCAGCACCTTGTTCAATCGCTCGGTTTATCAAAGCTTGGATGTTGTTCTTCGCATTCAGGCTGACAACAGGTCCAATCGTGACACCCTCATCTAAACCGTTACCAATCTTAAGCTGCTGAACCGCTTGATCGAATTTAGCCACAAACTCATCGTACACTTTACTGTGAACGTAGAATCGGTTCGCACAGACACATGTTTGACCTGCATTACGGAACTTCGACGCCATTGCGCCTTGAACGGCCGCGTCGATGTCAGCATCGTCAAACACAATAAAAGGTGCATTGCCACCGAGCTCCATAGAGGTGCGTTTGATGCCTTTTGCCGCTTGAGCCATCAAGATACTGCCCACACGGGTCGACCCAGTGAAAGAGATTTTTTTGATAAGCGGATGCGAAGTGAATAGGTTGCCCACTTGCTCTGGGCTTTCACCAAGCACTACTTGGAGCAGATCCTTAGGGATACCCGCTTGATAAGCCAATTCAACCACAGCAAACGCAGAAAGCGGTGTCTCATCTGAAGGTTTCACGACAAAGCTACAACCCGCTGCTAAGGCAGGAGCCGCTTTACGAGTGATCATTGCAATCGGGAAGTTCCATGGCGTAATCGCACATGCGACACCAATAGGCTGCTTGATGGTCACCAAGCGTTTGCCAGCGACTGTGCTAGGAATGGAATCACCATAAGTGCGCTTCGCTTCTTCTGCAAACCATTCAATGAAGCTCGCGCCATACACGACTTCACCTGTCGCCTCGGCTAACGGCTTGCCCTGTTCCATTGTCATGATTCGAGCAAGGTCATCCTTGTTTTCGAGGATCAACTGGTGCCAGCGATGAAGTAGTGCAGCACGAGATTTAGCAGGGATTTTTGCCCACTCTTTCTGCGCTACATGAGCTCGTTCGATCGCGCTCGCTAACTCTGTTTCTGATGATATCGGTGCGTTCCCGATGAGTTCATCCGTTGCTGGGTTTGTGACTGCAACTGCGTTGTTCGCTTCTGTCACCATAAAAGAGAGTAAGTGCTGGTTATCAATGTTTAGCATCGTGATTCCTTTGTCGTGATTACTTTAGACGTGTTGCTGATGTGCGGGTTGGCGAGTGTTCAGAACACTTCGACCAAATGTTGATTAGTCGCAGATTGTGGTCGTTAATTCGATAGTTTTGAAGCCCTTGTTTGCGCAAGCATTGTTTACCAAAGTAGGGCTTTCGAAATCCATGAGCAGCTAAGTCATGGACTTCGAAATTCTTTAAGAAAGTGCTTACTGCTGACTCCAATTATCAGCTTCGATCTTCGCCAGCGCTTTTGCTGCTTTTTGAAGTGCGGGCAAGAATTTTATTGCTTCGTCCGGTTTCACTCGAATTACAGGTGCTTGGATCGCTAGGCCTAGGTTTGATTGACCAGTTGGTGAGGGTATCAGCACAGCGATACAGACTAAGCCTGGTAAAAACTCTTCATCATCAATAGCAAAACCTTGGATTTTCGCTTCTTCAATGTCTTTCTCTAGAGTCGAATAGTCGGTAATCGTGTTCACGGTGTATTGAGTCAGCGGCACGTTTTCAATTAATCGTCTGCGCTGCGACTTAGACATGTGTGCTAAAAACAGTTTGCCGGTAGCCGAGCAGTGCACGGGAACGCGAGAGCCGGGGTGCAGGTGAAAGCGAAGGGGGGCTTCAGTTTCGGCACGATCGAGATAGATGATTTCGCCACTTGAAAGAGCGGTCAGGTTACAACTCTCACCGACTTCTGCTCTCAGGTTCTCAAGGATAGTGCGTCGCGCGCTGTGCATGGTGCTATTCAAAAGTAGGTTTTCGGCAAGTTTTCTGAGTCGAATACCTGAGCTGTAGTGCTTTTCGTCGCCATCTCTTTGAATGATGCCCGCCGCTTCTAACTGTTGAAGCATTCGGTGCAGCGTGGGTTTTGGCAATCCGGTCTCTTCGACTAAACCTTGCAGAGAAATAAACTCGTCTTTTTGCGCTATCACCTCTAATAGTGCAAAAAGTCGGAGGGTCGGTGTATCCCCTTGAACTGGTGGTGTTTCTGTTTGCATATAATGATCCATCCTTGCGATATGTCTATGCTTAAGAGTGTACATACCAAATCATTATTCTTCAATTATCTGAATAAAATTTGACCTTTTTTATTATTCCAATAATATAAATATAAATTATGGAACAATTAATCTCAATAAATGGAATTTAAAGATGAAGGCGATTGAACGGATTATTGATAAAGCTCATTTAGATCGTAAGCGTGTTGTTTTGAGTGAAGCGGAGGACCCGCGAGTGCTAGCTGCTGCAAGAATGGCAATCGACAAACAGCTCGCTCACATCACACTTGTGGGCGATGAATCGGCGATCATCGCTGCTGCAGAACTTCACCACATTAACCTGGCTGGCATTCATATTGTTTCTCCACAGGCGTCGTCACTCAAAGAGGTTCTCGCTGAGCGGCTGTATACATTACGAAAAGCCAAAGGCATGACCTATGATGACGCCCTAGAGCTGGTTCAAGATCCACTTGTTTTTGCCAATTTGATGGTCAGAGAGGGGCTGGTGGATGGCACAGTTAATGGTGCAGTTTATACCACGTCTGATGTGGTGCGAGCTGCGCTTCAGATTATCGGCCCCGCGCCAGACAGTGAATTGGTGTCCAGTTTCTTTCTGATGATGTTGTGTGAGCCTTTCCATAATCTTAAAGGCGGCATGATTTTCAGTGACTGTGGGTTGGTGATTAACCCCAATGAAACCGAGCTAGCATCGATTGCTGTAGCCGCATCAAACAGCGCTCAAACGCTACTGATGGAAGAACCTAAAGTCGCAATGTTGTCGTTTTCGACCAACGGCAGTGCCAAACACGAATCGGTCGATAAGGTTCGTAACGCGGCTCAACTCGTGAAACAACGTTGTCCCGGAATCGCCGTCGATCAGGATGTTCAACTCGATGCCGCGATTGTGACTGAGATTGCCGCGAAGAAGCTGCCAGATTCAGAGGTGAAAGGTCAATCGAACGTGTTGATATTCCCCAATTTAGAAGCCGGTAATATTGGTTATAAGCTTGCGGAAAGATTAGGCGGAGCAGTTGCGATTGGTCCACTGTTACAAGGGTTGAATCAACCTGCGAATGACTTATCAAGAGGGTGTAACGCACAAGACATCTTTAATGTGATCGCGGTGACCGCGGTACAAGCGCAGCAAGGAAAAACAGCAAATTCAAAGACTGACGTGGCGGCTGATTCTGAAAAAAGAGATGAATCGACATTTGATTTTAGATACTAAAATCTAGCTCCGGAAGCTGATACTCACATTCTAATCAACCCCCAAACAACCTAATTAGGATAGCTAGTGGAGTTACCTGTTTTACTCGCCATTCTTACCACTATTGCGGTAGGTACCTATTTTCAAACTGTCACCGGATTTGGCCTCGGTATCATCGTGATTGGTTTAACGGTTAGCCTTAATCTGGTTTCCTTACCCGTTATAGCCGCTGTGGTCAGTATTGTGACCTTGTTCAATTGCTTGGTTGCATTGATGGGTAAGCCACTGCTTGGGGAACTCAAGATTCTGGTGGTGTTGGTCATCGGTATTATTCCCGGCGTTTCGATGGGGGTGTACTTGCTGGACGAGTTAAGCGATTCGGCAACGCATATTCTCCGAGGACTATTGGGTGCGATGGTGCTATTCGCAGGTTTGAGTTTTATGTTCAAACCTAAAACCAGAAAGAACCGTTCGGCAACGGTAACTTTCTTGTTATCTGGTTTTAGTTCTGGGCTCGCGGGTGGGTTATTTGGGATGGCAGGTCCACCGATTGTTTATCATCTTTATCGGCAGCCTTTTACGCTCAATCTGGTGCGAAGCACACTGCTGATGGTTTTCGCTTGTACGTCGATGTCGCGTACTGTCAATGTCTACGCTGCAGGCGACATGGAACAGAGCATACTGTGGTTATCTGCTATTGCTGTTCCCTTGGTGGCGCTTGTCACGATGTTTGCTCGACGTTTCCCACCGCCGTTGTCTAATGATCAACTCAGAAAGTTAGTGTTTATTGTGTTGATGTTGATTGGTGGGTACTTGATGGCGGTCTCTGCATGGTCGTTGTTTTTGGCTTAGAACGTTTTCTTTATCAAAATTATCTTTGAAGGAGGAGGGCTTGATTCTCGTTTAATGCTTGATGACACCCTCCTCACTGACACGTCAGCGCTTTAGCATCTCAAAGATGTTCCTACATAGCCCGAACAAGCAGCTCTCTTGTACGTCCAAGGTAATGTTGTTGCGGTAATATGGGCTCAAATCCACTCCCATCCCCACACCATGAATCTCAATTCCGTTTTTGATCGACTCACGTTCAATCACTTGTTTGAGGTGGTTATCCAAATAGAACTGATCGTTGGCGGTGCTGGTGGCGGTATCCATTGGGCAGCCGTCTGAGAACACGATCAAAACCTTTCGCTGAGCAGTGTGCTGTTGCAACCGCTGGCTAGCGAACTGCACCGCTTCGCCATCAATCCCTTCTTTAAAGACATCTGCTTTACGAAGACTCGCAATGCCAAGGCGAGATCGTCTCCAATGCGTATCAAAATCCTTAAACACGATGTGCCGAACTTCGTTCAAGCGGCCTGGATGCTTTGGTTGGCCTTGTTTAAGCCACTGCCGATAGACCTTGCCACCGTTCCAGTTATTGGTCGTAAAGCCAATAATCTCGAATGGGATGTTGGCCAGTCCAACGGATTTGAGAATTGTATCAATCAGTAGGCTTAGCTTGTGACTGTGCTTTTGCATTGAGCCAGAGCAGTCCATCAAAAATGTGGTGGCACATTGATGAGATGTACCGATGTCAGGTTGATAAAAGACAGTGCTATCCAATGGCGATGTGACGAGCTTGGTGATGGTGGTGGCGTTAACAATGCCTTCTTCTAAATGGTCCTGACGTCGGTTCCTCTGTGGTGTGGCAACAAAGCTAGTAAGCATAGCGGCTAAACGGCGAGTGTTGACTTGTCTCGCCATGATGTCATCGGTTAGCTTTTGTCTCAGTTCGAGTAATAGGGTACGCCTGACGAGTTTGTCTGCGGCGATGACTTGATCAAATTCTGAATTAAAGACCTGATAATTGGCGCCCGACAACTTGAATACCTTGCTACTGCCTGTGATGTCGGTATCGACGTCTTGATCTTGAATGTCTCCATCAACGATAAGGGCAAGCTGTGCAAGGATCTTGATGTCTTCTTCAACGGTTGGTGTGGGTGAGTTATCACTTTCCTGTTCTTGGATGATTAACTCTTGTGCAAGGGCTGCAAGCTCATTGGCACTGTGTGCAAACTGTTCTTGGTCTGTTCTATGTTGCTTTAAGCGTTTAAAGCTGTGACCGAAGGTAGGCACGATGCCGGCGCGAGTCGATTCAATGGTCTCAGCAATGGGTTCCGAAACCGGAACACCGGTTAAGCGGGTGTGGATGACTTGCATCAGAGTAAACAGCAACATGCCTATTCGTGATTCGGTGAAGCCATTCTGATGATATTGGTCGCTCCAATACGCAAAGTTGAATTGGATGCTAGTGGTCACGCCTTTTAGATAAGGTGGGACTTGAGATTCAACTCGAACCTGTTCGCAGAAGTCGTAAAGCAGGCGTTCTATCTCGTTTTGAGGGCGCAATGAATAATGGAGGTCAGCGTCTGAAAGTAATAATCGCAGTGCCGATGAATCGATCTTGCCTTGCATCGATAGCTTGCTGTTTTTTAGCTCGTGGCGAGACACAAAGGTGAGATCGTTAGTATGCGCAGACTGATAATAGCAGGGGCTATTGCCTTTATAGAGACGTTCTCCCCGATAATTCAGACTCAACTCACCGCTGATCGCTCTGGCGACAGACACACCAATATCGAGGATCTTTTTCTGCTGGGAAGAAACATTGGCCATGGTTTACGACTCCGAGTGCGAATAGTTTTGAGTAGGCGTTTCCAAGGCTTCACCAAAGCAACGGAAATAGTATTCGCTAACCAGCTCTTTCTCTTCGTCTTCACAGCGATTTAAGAATGACAACCTAAATGCGGTGGCTACATCATCGAATATTTGGATGTTTTCAGCCCAAGTGAGCACCGTTCGCGGAGACATCACCGTTGAAAGGTCACCAGCCCTAAACCCGTTACGCGTTAATCCTGCGGTGGCGATCATTTTCTCGACCAGTTGTCGACCACTTTCATTATTCAGTTCCGGAAGCTTAGATAACACGATCTTGGTTTCATGTTGTGGGTCTAAATAGTTGAGCGTAGCGATGATGTTCCATCTATCTAACTGACTGTGGTTAAGCACTTGAGTACCCGAATACAAACCTGAAAAATTACCCAAGCCAAGCGTGTTGCACGTAGCAAACAGGCGGAAAGAAGGGTGGGGAGTGATCACGCGGTTTTGCTCTAAAGAGGTGTATTTGCCGTCTTGCTCTAAGAGTTGTTGAATCACAAACATTACATCAGGTCGTCCTGCATCGTATTCGTCTAATACCAGAGCTATGGGTTGCTGGATACTCTGTGGAAGAATGCCTTCTTTAAATTCTGTCACCTGCATTCCATCTTTAATGACGATGCTGTCCTTTCCTATGAAATCCAATCGGCTTAAGTGCCCGTCTAGGTTGATCCTCAAACACGGCCAGTTCAATCTCGCGGCGATTTGTTCAATGTGGGAAGACTTGCCCGTTCCGTGTGTACCTTGTATCAACGTGCGGCGATTAGAAGTGAAGCCCGCCAATATGGCTAGCGTTACTTCAGGATCAAAACAGTAGTTAGGATCGACCTTGGGTACATACTCTCCCGCATGTTCAAACGCCAATACGGTTAGGTTGCTGTCGATGCCAAAACACTCTCTCACACTTATTGGTTGTGTTGGTATCAATTCCGCATCATTCATTTTTCTTCCCTCTTAATAGCTTCCATGACTGCCGCGATGGGCGGTATGTCATCGATTATTAACAGCTCACTCTAAGTTAACGGCACTTTTTGTACGAAAAACTATCAATAATGTGATCCAGTTTTATTAATTAGAATGAATTGTTCCAATTTAATATAAAAAGTTGACGCGCAAAAAATCTACTACTAAGGTGAAAATGAATTCAAAAAAGAGACGATTCATTCCGAAAAATGAAATTTTGGTTAACTCAAGGAGAATGGAAGAATGAGTGAGCAAGAAAAACGTACGGTTGTTTCCGGCACAGTAACAATGACACCATCAGAAGCGTTCGTTGAAACTATGGTTGCTAATGATGTTACCGACATGTTCGGCATCATGGGGTCAGCATTTATGGACGCAATGGATATCTTTGCTCCTGCTGGCATTCGATTGGTCCCAGTGGTTCACGAGCAAGGTGCTGCTCACATGGCAGATGGTTACTCTCGTGTATCTGGTCGCCATGGTGTGGTTATCGGGCAGAATGGCCCAGGTATTAGTAACTGTGTAACTGCGATTGCAGCGGCATTCTGGGCACACAGCCCGGTCGTGATTGTGACGCCAGAGACTGGCACAAAAACAATGGGCTTAGGTGGTTTCCAAGAGTGTAACCAACTTCCAATGTTCCAAGAGTTTACTAAGTATCAAGGACACGTAACGCACCCAGACCGTATGGCGGAATACACAGGCCGATGCTTCGATCGCGCAATGAGCGAAATGGGGCCAACTCAACTGAACATTCCACGTGACTACTTCTACGGTGAAACTCAAACCGAGATCCCTAAACCCGCGCGTTTAGACCGTGGTCCAGGTGGTGAAAAATCTCTGAATGAAGCGGCAGACCTGATTGCTGAAGCGAAATTCCCAGTCATCATCTCTGGTGGTGGCGTGGTAATGGCAGATGCCGTTCAAGAGTGTGCAGCGTTGGCAGAAAGACTGGGCGCACCCGTTGTGAACAGCTACCTGCACAATGACTCGTTCCCTGCTAGTCACCCATTATGGTGTGGTCCTTTAGGTTACCAAGGTTCGAAAGCAGCAATGAAGTTGATGGCTCAAGCGGATGTGGTTATCGCTTTGGGTACACGTCTTGGTCCATTTGGTACGTTGCCTCAACATGGTATGGACTACTGGCCGAAGAATGCGAAAATCATTCAGATTGATGCAGACAACAAGATGCTAGGTCTGGTTAAGAAGATTTCAGTTGGTATCTGTGGTGATGCGAAAGCAGCTGCGGTTGCTCTATCTGAAAGATTGGAAGGCCGTGCACTGTTGTGTGATGACAATAAAGGCGCTCGCCAAGATACAGTCGCAACAGAGAAAGCACTTTGGGAAAAAGAGCTTGATGAGTGGACACACGAACGTGACTCTTTCAGCTTGGATATGATTGAAGAAAACTCACACGAGACTCCGTTCTCTGGTGGTGAATACCTACATCCACGCCAAGTACTGCGTGAGCTAGAAAAAGCGATGCCAGAAGACGTAATGGTCTCAACCGATATCGGTAACATCAACTCGGTGGCAAACAGCTATTTACGCTTTGAAAAACCACGTAGCTTCTTTGCGGCAATGAGTTTTGGTAACTGTGGTTACGCGTTCCCAACTATTATTGGCGCGAAAGCCGCGGCACCTCATCGCCCAGCTATCTCTTATGCAGGCGACGGTGCGTGGGGCATGAGCCTGATGGAAACCATGACATGTGTTCGTCATAACATTCCAGTGACAGCTGTGGTATTCCACAACCGTCAATGGGGGGCAGAGAAGAAGAACCAAGTCGACTTCTACAACCGACGCTTTGTTGCTGGTGAGCTAGATAACCAAAGCTTTGCTGAAATCGCACGAGCAATGGGCGCTGAAGGTATCACGGTTGATAAGCTAGAAGATGTAGGTCCAACCTTGCAAAAAGCCATCGACATGCAGATGAACGAAGGCAAAACAACCATCATTGAAATCATGTGTACTCAGGAATTGGGCGACCCGTTCCGCCGAGATGCGCTATCAACACCGGTTCGTTTCCTAGATAAATACAAAGATTACGTATAAGCCATAGGAAGTTTGTCCGGCCACGGTATTTTCGAGAGTGTTAACGAAAGTGCAATCGAGAATGTGGTCGGGCAATACGAACGGGTATTGGCAATGTACTTAAGTGAATACCGCCAACCCGTATTTCAATAGTTCTTAGTCAAACGTTAGAACACGAATTAAATGACTGTTGTACATATAAGTGTTTTTAGTTATATAAACTTTGTCGTTCCTTATTAATCGACCCTTAGCTAATTGCTCTTTAGTTAATGGTTTTATAACTGCTAGTTATTGATGAGGATATATGGTCATTGATAAAGATATATAGCTATTACCATTTTAAAATCATTCGTAACGATACTGACTAACCATAATAGTTAATTTTGATTGCAATAAATTTAAATTAAGCGACCTATTACATGCATGCTGTGAACAATAAATGGTATATAAGCTCACTCGAAGAGCTGTATGAAATAATCGATTCACTTATCTCGGGGTGTAGTGGAGAGCGTGGTTTAATTTATAACGTGTGTGATTATGAAAACCGTAATCTGATGCCAAGCTTAGGCCGGTCAAATCGTAAAAACATTCGCCGTGTCGAACAAGAGTTGCTTTCAACCGTGAGAGTTTACGGTGGGCATTCACTGAGTTCACACGAGATAAACGATTGGTTATTGATGTGCTTAGCCAAGAAGCAGGGGTTTCCAACCCGGTTACTTGAATGGACAGATAGCCTGATTAATGCGTTGTGGTCTGTGTGCCATAGCCAAAGTAAAGACTGCATCAATATTGTTAAAGCGATTAATTATCATAGGGTTAGTGTTTTTAACTCACCCTATGAACTTGAAAGAACTCAGATCTTTAAAGTGGCGGACTGCGATAAGCAGGAGCAACGAACGGATAAGTGGTATTCCATTCATCCATTTAAGGACGGCAGTAATGATGCCATTCAGCCTTTGTACGATGAGAAAGAATATTCAAACGGTCTAGTATCCGTTCATATTCTTCCGTCAGCGAAAGTAAACCTGATAAAGGAGTTAATATCCATGAATGTTTTAAATGAACCGACTGATTATATCGAAGAGAAGCTAACCGATATAAAAAATGAAGCCCATGTAGATAACAATCAAGTTATTAATAAAGGTGAGGGTAATATTGAATTACAAGTGAATACCCATAACCGTAAACTTGAGCAGTATGGCCGAAAGTACCATCAAGATTTTGACTTCGACTAAAGGCTAATATCTATATCAATTTAAATTAGTTTTAGACTTAACGTAGTTGTTTTTCTGGTAAATAAAATTAGAACACTAATTAGTTTATAAAAAGATGAAATCTGTGAGCTTAGAGATTGTTTATAAAGCAACTCGAAGTTAGAGTGGCGAAGCTTGTTATCAAGTTGTTAAATTTCCACAAATCTAGTTTAAACACTCTAATAAAAAAGTGGCGCAAAGCCACTGAAATTTAAACCAATAACGAAAACATAAAGGATTCTGGAATATGAATATGCAAACCAATGCAGCGACATTCGTGCTGGAAAACCAAGTCGACACCGCCTTTTTACAGTCTTTCAGTGATGCGTGGAATAACCACGACATCGAAGCACTGATGTCGTTTATGACTGAAGACTGTGTCTTCCACACCGTGGCAGGTGAAGGCTTGCTTGGAAATACTATTGAAGGGTACGAAGCCGTTCGCAATAGCTTTGAATTGGTTTGGCAGAACTTTCCAGATGCAGCTTGGAGCGATCCTGTCCATTTTGTGTGTGGTGACCGCGCGGTGAGTGAATCGACGTTCTCTGCGACTAATCCTGATGGCAGCATCATCGAAGCTCGCATGGTCGACGTGTTTACCCTGAAAGATGGAAAAATCAGCGTAAAAAATGCCTTCCGTAAAACACGACCTCTTTTGACTCCCAACAATACTCCCAAGAGCTAGACACGAAACCACAACCCGTTCACGTGTTATGACTAGGAGAGTCGAATTATGAGTTTAGTAATGGAACAACCGGCAGCCGATGTGTCGCCAAAGGTGAAAAGCACCCAAGCACAAGAAAGTACCCAAGCAAAAGATAAATACGATCCAAAATACGATCCACTTAAAGACAAGAGCCCAGGTCACGGTAAGGAATACGCACCAACGTACTGGGTAGATACGGCAGGCGCGCCACCTGAAGATGATGGTCCAATTACATCGGATATGGATGTTGATGTGGCGATAATCGGTTCAGGCTACACGGGCCTAAGCACCGCGATACACCTTGCTGAAATGTACGGTATTAAAGCGACAGTGATTGAAGCCAACCGTTTGAGTTGGGGATGCAGCACCCGAAATGGTGGTCAGGCACAGTGTGCTTCAGGGCGTTTGAAGCGTTCTCAGTGGATTGAACGCTGGGGATTAGAAACTGCGCTAAAAATGCACCGCGAATGCGTCGATGGCATGAACACCTTTAAGTCTCTAATCAAAGACATTGATTGTGACCCACAACCGGGCGGCCACTTATACGTTGCTCACCGTCCAAAAGTGATGGCAACACTCGAGAAAGAAGCCAAGTTGCTGCGTGACACGTTCGATTACGATGCGCAGATCTTAGATGCGGAAACCGTAAAGCGTGATTACGTTGGTGACCAAGAAGCGGCAGGCGCAATGCATGAGCCAGAAGGTATTGGCATCCATGCAGGGAAACTGGCGTTTGGTTATCTAAGAAAGGCGAGAGCACTCGGCGTAAAAGTTCACCCAGCAAGCCCTGTGATGGGGTGGGAAACTCGTGGCGGTGTGCATTACCTGAAAACGCCAGGTGGTGTGGTAAAGGCGCGTTCTGTCGGTGTTTGCACGGGTGGCTACACCAGCCAAGGTCTACATTCCGAGCTTAAGAACCGCCTGTTGCCAGTGCTTTCTAACTCGATGGTGACACGTCCGCTAACTCAAGACGAAATCGCCGCGTGTAACTTCAAAACTAATCAGGTGATTACAGATACCCGAATCCTGCGCCATTACTACCGTCTGCTACCGGATAACCGAGTCCAGATTGGGACGCGCAGTGCCATCAGTGGCAAGAATGCACCTGAAAAGAAATACGAAGACATGTTGAGAGCGGATTTAACTCGAAAATTCCCGTCTCTCGATCAGATCAAAATCGACTACTCATGGTGGGGCTGGGTGGATGTTAGCCACGACATGATGCCGAGAATCTATCAGCCGAATCCAAAGCAATCCATCTTCTACGCACTGGGTTATGGCGGTAATGGCGTGATGTACTCCGCTCAAGCAGGTAAGCGCCTCGCTCAGTGGATTGCAGGTGAAGGCCACAAGTTGGACTTGCCAATTTTTGAATCAAAACTTCCGTTCCCCAACGTGAGGGAAGTGGTGGAATCAGAGATGTTTGCACCGTTTCGAAGAATGGGGCAGCGGTTCCTTTATCAATGGTATTCGTTAAAGGATGAAAGGCTGTAACTACCCGAACATTGTTTCCAAAATAGGGAAATAGAATTACGACCGGGAAAGTTGTACCAGGTCACCTTGTGAGCAAAGTACAGGCAGGACGTCTGTATGATAGGAAAGGTTAAGACTATGAAATTGATTAAAAATAAAATTATTGCTGGTGTCACTATTGTAGCAACAGCGGTGTTATCTCATACCGCGGCAGCAGCGAATTTTAAAATGGCTATCGGCGATGCTGCTGGTGGTACGCAGTGGGAATTAGCGACCTCATTCTCTGAACTGATGGAGCAAAAAACAGACGGTAAAGTGAAAATCGACCTGTTCCCGAATGGCCAATTAGGCAATGAGCAAGACACCGTCAACGACGCGGCAATCGGCCTTCTCGACTTCTCTGTATTGGCGATCAACAACGTGACGCCTTTCTCTCCTACGGTTGGTCTATTGACCATGCCTTACGTCATTCAAAGTGCAGAAGAAGCGGTGCTATTAACTCAAGGCCAAGTAGGTCAAGACCTTGTCGATAACACGATTCGTGATGCAGGTGTTCGCATCGTAGGTTGGGCTTATTCTGGTTTTAGGGTTCTAACCAACTCTAAAAAATCAGTGGCTTCGCCAGCAGACCTTAAAGGGTTAGTGATTCGCGTCCCTCGTAACGAAATTATGATTGCTTCGTACCAAGCATGGGGTGTAAACCCAACACCAATGGCGTGGTCTGAGACTTTCACTGGCCTGCAACAAGGCGTGGTAGATGGACAAGATAACCCTTACATCACAGTCCACGCGATGAAGTTCAACGAAGTACAAAAGTACGTGACCAACATTCGCTACATTTTCTCTCTAGAACCTCTAATCGTGAGTGAAACGGTCTTCCAACAACAGACACCTGAAATGCAAAAGATCATCCTTGAAGCAGGTCAGGAAGCGACAGAGCACAGCTTTGCTTATCTAGAAAACACAGAAAACAAGATTCGCGAAGAGCTACAAGCGAAAGGCATGGTATTCACAGACCCAGCAGACAACGAGCAAGAGTGGATCAGCAAGGTGACTAAGTCAGTTTGGCCTAAGTTCTACTCAAGTATTGGAGGCAAAGACAAGCTAGACGACGTTCTTGAGTTACTAGGTAGAAAGTAACGATTAGATTCGCCCTATCTGCTGTTCTGCGCTACTTAATCACCTAGCTATAGAACAGTGAGATAGGGCATTTACATGGCTGTACTCGTTGATCTGTTCTGTACCTGATCTTTTTAGGACCGTGAGCGACTGGTTGTCATGTGGAAATCAACATTGGAGGTTATATGTCAGTCGCTAAAACAATAAAAACGCACCTAAACAACATTGAGGAATATACCTGTTGTCTGCTGCTCGCAAGCTTTGTCCTATTGCTGTTTACACAAATCCTTACTCGTCAGTTCTTTGATTACTCTATCCCTTGGGGGGATGAGGTCGCTACTTACATGTTCGTTTGGTTTGCCTATCTAGGGGCTGTTGTTGCGGCCAAGATGTCGGCGCACAACCGAGTGAGCTTTCACTTTAAATTCTTTCCGCCAATCGTGCAGACCGTGAGTGAAACCATCGCTGACTTCTTATGGCTCTGTTTCAACGGCTACTTCGTTTACCTCAGCTACGACTTCGTGTTCAACAAAATGAATCTGTTTTGGAAGTCTCAGACTACAGGTATCCCGATGAAGTACTTCTACATGATTTTACCTATCGCGTTTTCACTGATGATGATTCGAATTATCTGGAACAACTATGAGCGTTTATTCAAAGGCGCAACCAACGAAGATCCAGAAGTCAAAGAGCTGCGCAAAATGACGGCACAAAAGTCAGCGCAATAGTCATCACAGAGAATAGTCGTAATAGAGAGATGTAATAATGGAATCCTATTTAACTCTAATTTTATTTGGTGGCTTTTTAACGCTGTTAATTCTGGGCGCACCAATCACAGTATCACTGGCTGGCGCTTCGATGGCGGCCTATATGTTGCTCGACAAAAATCCCATCGCTTTAGTACAAATCGCGTTTACCTCGGTGGGTAACTTCCCGCTAATGGCCCTGCCAGCCTTTGTTCTTGCGGGTGCATTAATGGAGGCGGCGGGTATCTCCAAACGTCTGGTGGATATCGCCGAAAGCTTAGCGGGTCCCGTAACAGGTGGCCTTGGCGCAGCAACGGTAATGGCGTGTCTTTTCTTTGGTGCTATCTCGGGTTCAGGCCCTGCAACCACCGCTGCGGTAGGCATGCTAATGGTGCCTGCGATGGTCAAGCGTGACTACGATAAGAGCTACGCATCGGCAGTTACTGCTGCATCTGGTGGCTTGGGCATTATCATCCCACCATCCATTCCCTTGGTTATCTTTGGTATCTCCGCAATGGGCTTAATGGCGCCACCGGAAGCCATTGCTCAACACGGCCAGTTTGCTTCTTTGTCTATTCCAAAACTGTTTGTTGCTGGGGTTGTACCGGGCTTCATCATGGCTTCGACGCTGGTGGTAACCAACTACTTCATTGCTAAGCGAGAAGGCTATAAAGGGTTGACTGAAACCTGGTCGTTTGGCGATGTAAGGCACTACTTGCGCCGCGGTTTATGGTCGATATTAGCGCCGTTCTTGATTCTCGGAGGTATCTACAGCGGTATGTTCACACCAACAGAGTCAGCGGTTGTGGCAATTTTCTATTCGCTGTTTGTGGGTGTGTTTATTCACCGAGAGTTATCGTTTAAAAGCACCATCAAATCATTATCGACAACCACATGGATTACCGGGCGTGTGTTGCTGATTCTATTCGCTGCAACGGTATTTGGTCGCTTGTTAATCGAACAAAAAATTCCGGTCGTGGTGGCAGAGTCATTACTAGGTTTCACTGACAACATGTATATGGTGTGGGCACTGACTATTGTGCTATTGCTTTTCGTCGGCATGTTCATGGAAACGTTAGCCGCGATCATGATTATCGTGCCAGTGCTATTGCCTATTATGTACATGCTAGGCGCGGATCCAACCCACGTAGGTATTGTGGTGGTGTGTACGTTGTCGATAGGTTTTGCTACACCGCCGCTCGGCGAAAATATCTTTGTCGCCTCGGGGATTGGTGGCTCTACGGTTGAGCAGATCACCGCGAAGATCCATCCCTTTGTACTTGCATCTGTCGTGGGCGTTTTCGTTATCGCTTTCTTCCCACAAATCACGCTTTGGCTACCGTCCTTAGTCGGCTATTAGGAGACACAACGATGAATCTATCCAGAATCATCCTTATTGGCTGCGCCTTGTTTGCTGTGGTCAGCGGCATTGGATTGCGTGCAGAGCATTCAGAAGTCGAGAAAGAGATTAAGCCAGTCAATGTGCTCGATATTTCTGAGCCACATGTGGTCAGTGACGCTGAAAGAATAGCTAAAACCTTGCTTGCGAAAGCGGTGGTGCACGTTCAAAAAGAAGGTGACGACAGCGTGAAAGACTTCATGAGTGATGCCGAATACATAGACGGTGAGCTATACGTGTTTGCACTCGGAATTGATGGTCAATTTCTTGCCAGTGGCGGCTCTTCCATGGTGCTGGTGGGCGACAGTGTATTGGACACACAAGATGTTTACGGCAATCCTTTTTTCCGTGAAATGATCACCAAAGCGGTACACAAGGGTTTTGGTGAAGTGAAGTATCACTGGACCAACCCGACCGATCGCATGGGTGAGCCGAAAACCACTTTCTTCGAGCGTGTCGGCGATGTAATCGTGGCGGTGGGGTATTACCCAGAACGTTCCAGTGCTGCAGAAGCTAAGCGATTATTGGCGAGAGCGATGACCGCAATAGTAGAGTCTGAGCAAGACAGCATTACTGAGTTCAATAATAGTGAAGGCAGCTTTGTTGAAGGGGACTTGTATGTGTTTGTGATGGATATGAGCTCTGGAAAGTTGCTGGCGCATGGGGTCTCTCCTGAGCTAGTTGGGCGTTCGCACAGCGAGATTCTAAGTCCTGACGATAAACCGATTCTCACTGAGATGTTAAATCTAGCCAAAGAAAATGGTCGTGGCGTTTACACCTATCGATGGTTAAATCCGCTGTCGAGCAAAGTGGAAACTAAGCACACTTACTATCGAGTTATCGACAATAAGTTGGTTGGGGTGGGTTATTACACAAATTCAAACAACACGTAAACGCGTTTCTACGGAACCCTCAACCCAGTTAAATAAAGGGCTGGGGGCTCGAAATGCCGGTTTGTGTAAAAAAGCAATTTAGTAAAATTCACACTGTGTAATTTTTGTTGTGAAATTGTTTCAAAAATAACAGTAGTATGAAAAACATGGAAACCACACAGTAAAGAACAATTTTGAAAAGGGTCTATTGGGATGTTTGACCTAAATGAAATTTAAAGCCGTACGAGGGATAGACTATGAATATGCTGACACTAGACAAAACAGAACTTCACAGAAACCATTCAACATTTATTGCTGAAGCTGTCTTTGCCGTCGAAATGGTGAAAGCAGACAAGCAACTCGAAAAACAGAAAATGGCGAAACAGTTGCTTGATACTTTATTTCCTCTTGAGGCGGGTTCACACGAAGACGCGGTGAGCTACGAGATTGATTACCGACATGTTCAGGTTTACTTCAAAAACGGTGAGCACACCGGCCTAAAACGCGCTAAACACTTTGTAGCTTACACAGGTGATAAATCTAAGCCTTCAGCAATCCTATTCCGTGATGAAAGCGGTACGCACGTTGAAGTGACAATCGGCGCTCGTAAAGGCACAGGCCGTCTGGAGTTGGTTGATATTCAAGATATCCAATTAGAGACGTGCACTACGTTTGGTCAAACTGAGGCCAGCCGTTCTTCTGGCATCCGTCACTGGGTGAGCTTAGTAAAAGGCGATGAAAGTGGCCGCCCGAATGCATCAAGTGAAGACAAAGAGTTCACTGCGAAAAATGGTGAAGACTATAACCTAGGTTTTTGCTTCGCAATCTAACGAACTGTCTTTGAAATGTGCAGTGCTGATCTGTGAGACGCAGCGCTGACATTTAGCACTGATTTCTCTTTTACCTTTGGTAACTTTCCCCGCCCCTATAGCGGGGCTTTTTTATTAGAGCTATAAGTAAATTGGGTGATTATTAAAATTATCTGAAAAAAGTTTGGATGTGATTTTACGGTGCGTCATTTTAATTTAAATTGTTGTATTTGATGGTTTTTATTCTTTTATTTTATTCTGTTTTTATTGGGTTAACTATCACTATCAGCTCCGGTTTGGGTGACTATTGAGCTAAAACTCAGTCAAAATGCTTTGAGCTGTGCTATAATGCGCGCCTTGGGATTGAGCCAGTAAGTCCATTTGTCACTAACTATTGTGATTTTTATTGCCTTTTATTTAGGCGGTTCGGCGAGCCAATCAAGTAGTAATTGGATACGGAGAGCGTCCTTATATTCGTTGATTCGGATATGCGAACATCATAATTTATGAGTTTTAAATCAAAAAAATACAGTATTGATTCTACTGACTATCAAGTTGGTCAAGATAACGTCAGTAAATGGGGCATGGATGTCCATAACACAGTCTTCGTAGCCTCAGTAGGCTTATCTCTTCTCTTCATCATCACTCTTCTTGCTCTTCCTCCTGCAGATGCTAAAGCTGCAATTGATTCTATTAAGGGTGCTGTTCTATCAAAGTTTGACTTCCTGTTTATGTGGGGAGCTAACATCATGCTAGCGTTTGCTGTAGTTCTTGCTTTTTCACCGTTGGGTAAAATCCGTTTAGGTGGTGAAGACGCGACGGCGGACTATTCAATGTCATCTTGGATTGCGATGTTATTCGCAGCAGGTATGGGTATTGGACTTATCTTCTGGGGTGTTGCAGAGCCAACTGCGTTCTTCACTAACTGGTTCGGAACGCCATTAGACGCAGAACCTTTCACAGCCGCTGGTCGTGAACTGGCGCTAGGCGCAACCGTATTCCACTGGGGTTTTCATGCATGGGCTATCTATGGCATGACGGCGCTTTGTCTGGCGTACTTTGTTTATAACAAAGGCTTACCGCTATCAATGCGTTCTGTGTTTTACCCAATTCTGGGTGAACGTGTGTGGGGCAAAACTGGTGATGTAATCGATGTACTAACCGTACTGGTTACTCTGTTTGGCCTTGCGACTTCATTGGGCTTAGGTGGTACACAAGCAGCAAGTGGTATTAGCCACGTGTTCGGCTTGGAAAACAACATCTTCCTTCAGCAATCTATCATCGTTCTGATCATGGGCTTGGCGATCATCTCTGTACTACGTGGTATGGACGGTGGTGTTAAGTTCCTAAGTAACCTGAACATGGTTATTGCATTCATATTCCTTGGTCTTATCGCTGTATTGAACTTCACAACTGTGCTTGATTCAATGGCAACGGCGGCAACGGGCTATGTGAAAAATATCGTAGCTTTGAGCCAAAGCTCTGGCCGTGAAGACACAACATGGCTGCATGGCTGGACTGTATTCTACTGGGCATGGTGGGTTGCGTATGCACCATTCTTCGGTATGTTCGTAGCGCGTATTTCTAAGGGCCGTACGGTTCGTGAATTCCTACTTTGCGTATTGATTATCCCAACACTGGTAACGTCTGCTTGGATGTCTATCTTTGGTGGCGTGGCTATCGAGCAAGTGATCAGTCATGTGGGGCAACTTGGCCTCGACCAAGGCATCACAGACGTATCTCTAAGCTTGTTCTACATGCTAGACGCTTACCCGTTTGGTAGCATTCTATCGGTTATCGCTGTAGCACTGATCATCGTGTTCTTCGTTACAACACTAGACTCAGGTTCTATCGTTATCGATGGCATGACGGCGGGCGGTAAGCTTGAAGTTCCAGTTAAACAGAAAGTGGTTTGGGCGGTTATCTCAGGCGCTATCGCAATGGTGATGTTGTGGATTGGTGGTACTCAATCTATCCAAGCACTGCAATCGATCACAATCATTGCTGCACTGCCGTTTACGATCATTCTTCTGATTGGTTGTTTCAGCTTGTTGAAAGGTCTACTGACTGAAGTAGACAAAGGACAAACAAGCGTTAGCGAAACAGCGAAATAAAGTAGCTAAGCCGCTGAGTAAGTCATTAGTTAATTAACGACTTATTCCAGAGGAAGCGTTATTTCAAAGCTCTCTTGTACTGCAAGGGAGCTTTTTTATGCCTGATAAGAAATAATAGGTAAGAGAAAGAGACAAAAAAAGAGCCACAAGCGAATCGTCACTTGTGGCTCTTTTTAGTTTTAGGGCTTAGCTCTAGTGCACTAGCTACTAGCTATTAGTTTACGCGTTTAGTTCGTGTTGAATTACATAATCCAAAGCACCGACTACTGCAGCAACCTGAGCGTCATTACACTCTTCGTCTGTCACTTTGTCGCTGTCTGGGTAAACCTCTGTGGTTGTACCGTACTTACAATCAGTCACACCGCCACATAACCCAAGCTTCTTCATTGGGTAGTTAATCACACCATGTTGGGTAACTTCAGAACCAATGATCTTGCCGTCTGCATCTGCTGGCGCAATGTGCGTTACTTTTTCAACTGAAGCAATTACCGCCGCTTGGAACTCAGGCTGTGGATTTTCAGTATCGCCAACCGTGTAGAAACCGTCTGGGATCATGCCTTCGATGTACTCAATGCCATCACGAGCAGCAAGTGCCGGGCGGAATTCTGTCTCATCAGAATCTGTCGTTTCATGTAGATCAACGTGAACCAAGATTTCTGGTAAAGAAGCGACTAATGCACGTAGGTTTGCTGATTCTTCTGCTGGCGTACCGTCGTAGAAAGAGCGGTTTGGATCGACAGCATTTGGGTTCCAACGGTTGATCACTTCATAACCCCAAGGGCTCACACAAGGTGCAACAACAATGTTGAAGTGCGCAGTGTATTGTTCTGCTTGAGTGGCGGCGAACTTGATCGCGCCATGTACACCACTGGTTTCGTAACCGTGAACACCACCGGTGACCAGAATCGTTGGCTTTGATTCATCCCAGTTTTTGCTCTTGATTGCAAAAAGCGGGAAGCGAGCTTCGTCGTAGCTCAATGCACCGTATTGTTCGATGTCGAAGCGGTCTGCGAGTGCTTGGATTTTTGGCACAACTTCTTGTTGATATTCACGCTTAACCGTTCTTTGAGCGAACCATGCTTGACGTTCTGCTTGTTGCCATTTTTTTCCAGGCTCACCGATTGGGTAGGAGTATTCACTTTTCATCTATACTTCTTCTTTTATGTTCGTGAAAGATGAAGACAGACTAGTCCTGTCTAGCTGAGACGGCAATAGAAAACACAACTTGTGACTCTATTTTTTACAGACTCATAACTTTGATGAGTGGATTGATGGTGTTACATTTTATCAATTGTTTAATCCCTTAAAAGAGACCATAAAATGGCTGGAGCAAGTTTATTAACGCTACTGGATGACATTGCAACCGTGTTGGATGATGTCGCACTGATGTCTAAGGTGGCAGCTAAAAAAACCGCTGGCGTGTTGGGGGATGATTTAGCGCTGAACGCTCAGCAGGTATCCGGTGTTTCTGCTGAAAGAGAAATCCCAGTGGTATGGGCGGTTGCAAAAGGCTCATTTAAAAACAAGCTGATTTTGGTGCCCGCGGCATTATTGATCAGTGCCTTTATTCCTTGGCTGATCATGCCTTTGCTTTTGATTGGTGGTCTGTTTCTTTGTTTTGAAGGCGCAGAGAAAATCTTAGAGAAGCTGTTTCCTCATTCTCATCAAGATGATGAAAAGGGAGAGGATACGAGTACTGGCGAATCCATAGAGGAATATGAGAAGAGAAAGGTCGCAGGCGCGATTCGTACTGATTTCATATTATCTGCGGAAATCATCGTGATAGCTCTGGGTACCGTGACGGGTACAAGTATCGTCACTCAGATTCTTGTCGTGAGTTTGATTGCAGTTGTGATGACGATTGGTGTTTATGGCTTAGTTGCTGGGATCGTGAAGTTGGACGATTTAGGTTTCTATCTCCAGCGAACATCGAATGGGAGTACCATTAAAACTCAATTGGGTAACGGGCTAGTCGCGTTTGCGCCCAAGTTAATGAAGACGCTTGCTGTGGTCGGTACTGCGGCGATGTTCTTGGTTGGCGGAGGTATTGTGGTGCACAACGTTCCTGCGATTCATCACTTAATTGAGCCGATTATTATGGACTTCAGTGGGCATACGATTGCGACTGCGGTGGTACCAACGCTATTAAATGGTGTGATTGGGGTTTTATCTGGATTGATTGTCGTTGCTATTTGGACTGCTATCGGAAAAATTCGCGGTAAGTAATCGTTAAATTACTGCTGGGAATAAGACAGTCTTTCATCGAAACAAAAAAGGGTCACCATAATTACTATGGTGACCCTTTTCGCTAAATGGAGGGTGTTTATTTAACAGCCCAAGTGCTTATTTTACAGACCAAGCAATCGCCTCGCCGCCACGGATTGGCACAACGATGTCTGAACCGAAAGGCATCGTTTCAGCAACATTCCACTCTTCTTTAACGAGCGTAATTGTATCTGAGTTACGTGGCATGCCGTAGAAGTCTGGGCCATTGTGGCTCGCGAATGCTTCTAGGTTCTCAATCTTGCCTTCTAAATCGAATACTTCAGCGTACAGTTCAACCGCAGCGTGCGCTGTGTAAGAACCTGCACAACCACACGCTGACTCTTTTGCACCTTTAGCGTGTGGTGCAGAGTCTGTACCCAAGAAGAACTTCTTGCTGCCGCTTGTTGCCGCTTCGATAAGCGCTAATTGGTGCGTGTTGCGCTTTAGGATAGGAAGGCAGTAGAAGTGTGGCTTAATGCCGCCAACCAACATGTGGTTGCGGTTGTAAAGCAGGTGGTGAGCGGTGATAGTCGCAGCAACGTTGTCGTTCGCGTTCTTCACGAAAGTCGCAGCATCTGCAGTTGTGATGTGCTCTAGAACAATCTTCAGGTTAGGGAAGTCGTTCACAATCGGTGCAAGTACTGTGTCCAGGAACTGCTTCTCACGGTCAAAGATATCAACATCGTGAGTCGTTACTTCACCGTGTACCAAAAGTAGCATGCCAACTTCCTGCATTGCTTCTAGTACGTGGTAAATCTTTTGAGCAGAAGTTACGCCTGAATCAGAGTTTGTTGTTGCGCCAGCAGGGTATAGCTTCGCTGCTACAACAGCGCCAGATTCTTTCGCTTTACGAATTTCATCAGGTGTTGTGTTGTCTGTCAGGTAAAGTGCCATTAGAGGCTGGAATTGTTCACTTGGCTGCTCTGCCATGATGCGTTCACGGTAAGCAAGAGCCATTTCGGTATCGATTACCGGTGGGATCGTATTTGGCATGATTAACGCTCGACCATTGTAACGGCTGATATCGCGAACTGTATCTTTTAATACTTCGCCATCGCGTAGATGAACGTGCCAGTCGTCAGGACGAGTAATCGTAAGTTGTGTCATTGAAGGCTCCCACCATTTGAAGTGTTATGTAGTTGGAGCCTAAACTCAGCGAAATCTGTGAAAGCAATCGCTTACGTTTAGGCGACAGGATGATAGTGGAAAAGTACTTTCATTTCATCCTATTTTTAACTCTTCATGGCTAGGAGCTTGTTTTTATGGATATTTTATTCGGTATCTATTTGTTAATAAGGGTTAGCGGGTGGCTACCCACAGACCATGGATCATTCCTGGAACCCAGAAGAAGAAAGTAAGAATGATATTAATCACCAAATCTTTCCCGGCGCCGCGAGCGAAGAACACGCCAACAGGCGGAAGCAGTACACATAAGATGATAATGACGAGTTTGTTCATGATAAATCCTTTTTATTCAATGAAAGTTCAATGCGGTAAACGTGTTCATATTATAGAACGTCTCGAGAGTGTTACGGCATTGCTGCCTTAATGTACCAAAATAGAAAGCTAAACATCTCAAGATACTAGCCTAGTATCAAGTGTTTAATGCCTGCCAGTTCGACTAAAGTTAGATTGGATGTAATAGTGAGGTTTGAGTTGAAATTGTTTAAATTGAAACATAAATAGTGTGCAGTCTAGCGTTAAACTAGTTACGAATAACTAGTTTAACGCTAGCGTCTTAGGATTATTCGGTATCAACCCAAAGCTCTAATCCATTTAGGTAGCTGTCTCCTGTGGCCCTAAAGCCTGTTAACTGCTCATCTGCGGTTAGAGTATATTCATCGCTATAGTGACCTGAGTAAGATTTGCTACCACAGGTTAACAGTAAGCCACCAGATTTATTATATAGAAAGAGTCGAGACATATCGTTTCCAGACCCAAACTCTGTGGGTCCCCAGACAGCTCTAACTCTACCTATGTCAGCAACGTTTATTGTATGTTTGGCTCCGCCAGTGCCTCCAATATGAGCACCTCCTACCTGCGAGATAGAATCTACAATAAACCCACAGCCAAACGTCACTTGAGCATTGATACGAGTATCAAATAGATAATCATTACCAATGTCATCACCAAGGAATTTAACTGGATACCCTAGAGGTGTTGCATCGACGCAAGCAGCAAATCGAACACTCGAATTGGCATCATATGTACTAACAACTCTATCTGCCATGTTTACGGAATGATGATAGCTAGTTCCACTTGCTCCTTGGTTACTAGCCCAGTAGCTAACGTCAATTGGCCAGTTGTGATTAGTAAACAAACGGCCACTAGTATTGCCATCATCATATAGGCTTCGAAGTTCCGTCACCGTTGGCAATCGTGCTCCTCTAGCTTGGCACAAGTGATTAGCAGTGTGCCAATCGTGAGAAGCCGTGGTGATACCATTTAAAGCGGTAGTACCGTTACCAACTTGAGGTGTGGCGATGATTTCAGCATCTTTAGCATCTGCGTACATCAACGGTGGTAGGTAGATATTCCCTGAGACGATTGGCTCATATGGGTTACCGACGTAACCTTGCAAAATTCCTGTGGCATAGCCCCCTTTTCCATCAGACACAACATAGGACACAGATGTTTCTCCAGGTTGGGTACTAGTGAAATCAAACTCAGTATCATTGAAAAGATTACCATCGTTGTTGGCATCGTTTGGAATTAAGATGGTTGCACCAAAGCTGTATATGTCAACGAGATGAAGAGTATCACCGTCAGGGTCACTTATAAGATCCGCAACATTGAACCTTAATTGTTTACCATAAGGAATTTTAGCTACCTCGTCACCAGAGTCTGGATCTATATAACTGATTTTCCTACGAGATTCTGCTGTTGGTGCACTGTTTGTGTCTGTTGAGACCGCGATATCAATACTACCAGCTAACACACTTGAACCATCACTATAGCTATATAGGATGCGTTCTACGCCGCTTGGTATGCCATCTCCTGGGGTGTAATCAATCGTATTAGTTGATGTGTTTGCAATAGCAGTTGAATTTGTCGCATCACCATTAGGCAATGTAACCGTGGTTGCTAATGCATATGTGCTTGTGTCTAGAGAGTACCCCGCGTTCCCAAGCTCTTTAGCGATATCTATTTGTACAGATGTGAAAGAGGAGGTTAGTCCTGAAATCGGTGTAAGTTGCTCAGTTGACTCACCGACAGCCGCACGAACTGTCGCTTCAGCAAAACCATCTCCTGATGTTGCTGAAGTAGCGCTAATACGCGCCTCTCCATGGTTACTATGGGAGCTCATAGCGATGTCAGAAGGTAGCGCAGCGCCAACTCGATAGCGGTAGTCGCACACTTTTGCACTTTGAGCGCTAATGGTGAAGCCATTGGCATTTTGGGATACAACATTACAATCATAGCTATTATTCAAAGACGTAACTGTCGTTAATGTAACTGACGAATCATCAGATGACTCCATATTATTCGACAAATCAACAAAAAAGGTATTTGTGGGAGTGCTTTGACGAATTACATCCTGAGCATAGTAAAGGGTATCTCCTGATGTTGGAGATTCGGGTTTGGAGTTAGTAGTCGCTTCGTCGCTAGATGCACCACACCCAAACAGCGCCAATGATATCGCTACTGACAGGGAAAATTTATGAAAAGGTGCGTATGTACTTATTCTCATCATGTATTTAATACTCATTAGTGAATGTTATGGGAATTAAGCAAAGAGAGCACAGCCCATTATTTATTTGCGTATTCTAACAAGGCTAAATCACTTTAAATTAGCACGAGCTAGTATCTGGCACTGGTGAGTGCCTAGTTGACAGCTGGCGCTATTAGCAATGATATAAGTTAAAACTCAAACTGTTATACGTCTCTAGTATTTATATTGAAGTGGGGTTGTTCATGTGAATAACTACTTTTATAAGATAAGACCGAAGGTGGGATCTAATACCAGTTACTAAATTAGCGAATGAGTAACCTAAGGAATTAAATGCCTAGGTTATTTTTTAGGTGAATGGTTTTCTTGCTCAAATATCCACTAGGCATATCGGAAGGTCACTTTTCTTTACTTGCTAACCAAAACGTTTATTCATTGCATATCATACACCCGAAGTTAGCAAGGGGCTAACTAATCATATTATGAATATATCGAAGGAAATAAAAGTGAAAAAACTAACACTTATTACACTGCTATCTGCAATTACATCTGTTCCAGCTTTTTCTGCACCTGGCGATACCTCTATTGGTTCTGTAGTATTCAGCGGCTTTGTTCCTGGTTTTGTATCCAACGGTGACATCCTTGTTACTGGTGCGGGCGGTAGTGAAGACCCTGCTTCTTTTGTTGGTACGTTACAGGTGAACGCTGACGGTACGTTCGCAACGACTAAAGCAGTTGTTTTGGAAGCGCATGACTACACGGGGGCTGTGCTTGGGGCTTTAACTCCAGCTAACTGGACGGTATCACAAGTAAATGTGCTTCCAGCTTCAATGGGTGAAGTACAGCCTAACATTGTCGTCGGCGATAACCTTTCAGCGACGGAACTTACTGCAGCTGACTACTTAGCTTCAACTCAACTTTCAGCAGGCGATACGATTCAACTGTATGTTGCTAACGATACAGCACACTCAACTCCAGATGATATTGCTGGTACAGAAGTTATCGTTAACGTTGATATGATTGCAACTTTGCCATAAGAAAAAATCTCATTATTTGATAGGCACTTAATTAATTAAGTGCCTTGTTTTTCGAGGCTGATGAAAATGAATATCTATATAAATTATTTCTTTCTATTATTGCTTGTTATTTTTAGTTTCAATAGCTTTGGCTATGAAAGCTATTCATTTCCAGTAAATACACAAATAAATAGAGCGAATTTGTATGACTATTCTATAAATGTAGATTTATCTGATGAGTTTATTGCACTGAAGTATGATGGTGAGAACGAAACCTTTCTAAATGGGCGTTTTTATTCTTATATTAGAACGAATATACCAACAAGCTCTGGGGATTCGTTTGAATACAGTTATAACATATCAGAGTTCACTTCTAAATGTGTTTTCAACGATAGCGGTGAGACTATGTATGATGATTTTGTCGATCTCTATATCGATAGAAAACATTACTCTGATATTTCAGATATACCAAACTTTGAATTTAATAATATTAAAAATACTGAATATGAAAACTCTACCAATGAATTTGAATTAGTGACAAATAAAAATATACCGAGTGATGAGCCATTAGATTGCAATGGTCGTATTACGTTCAATGTGGAGCTTCAACTATAATGTTTATTAGACTTTGGTTTGGTTTAAACTTAATTATCATATTTTTCTTGGCCATAATATATAGTTCAAAATCCGTCGCAAATATTCCAGATGGATTTGAAGATATGTTTGAAGAGAAGTTGATAAGAATGCCACTAATTCTCTCGGCTGATAACAACAAATTATTCTATTCGGAAGCTTTCATCTCGGGTGATGAAGTAAGAATTCCCACTTCACAAAAACAACTTGTAGCACAAGCATTGGCGAATGAACTTGGTATTGAGAAAGATGTTAGCGATGCGATGGCAACAACACTGGTAAATGGGGTTGAATCGAGCCTAGATTGTAAAGGTTATCGAAGTGAATGTGGTCTACTACCTGATTTATATGATTTTGTTTATGTGCCAGATAGCCAATCATTGATTATTCATGTTAACTCACAATTCTTAACTGAGATAATAGAAGAGTCAGAAATAAAATTTGTAAAAGAAGAGATCGATCAAAACGCAATCATTATGTCACATGGTTTGAATCTATCTGGTTCTTATAGCGACAACACTGATTATACATCGTCTTATTCTTATCAACATGAAAATTATGCAGGTTTTGGCAAGTATGGCTATTTGCATAATGATCTAAACTTTAGTGATGTCAATGGTTTCAGTTCGGATGACTCATCGTATAACTATGTTGGTGGTAATACTCGTTTCTCTGTCGGGTATAAATACCAAGAACGCCCTTGGAATAGTACTCAGTTTTTAGAAAATGGCAGCAAAACTTCTGGTTACATGTTGTCGATTGGATCGACGAGAGAGCTAGTAAAAAAATCATCTTCTAATTCTAGACGAGTATATTTGAACATTTCAAGAGCTGGTCGACTAGAAATTAATGATGATAGAGGCCGTGTTCTATTAAGTCGTAATGTGGATGCAGGGCAAGAATACTTTGACTATAACGAGCTACCATTTGGTACTTATACTGCGACAATTCGAATATTTGATGGCAGTGAAGAGTTTTACACAGAAGATAGGTTGATAGTCAATACAAGCTCTTCGTCGATTAAAACCGGCGAACTAGATTATCATATTACAGCCGGTTATTTATCAAGAGACCTGACGAATACGGGACTAGAGGACGATTTTGACCAGAAATCCATCAACTTTGCTTATGATAATTATGAAAGTCCAATGTTCACCAATGGGAAATTGAGCTATCAAGTTACGGATTTTTTTGCACTGGGTGCAGGTTCGTTTATTACAGGGGAAGATAATTATAATTATGTTGGTGGTCACTTATCTTTAGGGGAAGTGTCCAGAATATCGGCAGTAACAGGATTATTTGACGATGGATCTAGTTTTTATAATTTTGATGTGGGGATTTATAACTTAAGTGTATCTTACACAAAATTTGACAGTGAAAATGATAATAGTATTGGAGATATTAGTTTGTCTCAACTTTTATTCAGTAACTCGAACTATACGTCATTATCAGTAAATTACAACAAGTACTTAACGAGAAATATATCATCATATATATCGGGTATATTAACAAAAAACCAATATAAAGATTTTAGTAATGGTTATAATAATGAATCAGAAAGTTGGTCTGCAAGAAGTGGCGTGCAGATATCATCATTACCACTTGACTCAAAGGTGAACTTAGAGTTATCAGCAAGTGAATCGAGCGATATAAATTATGGTGTTATGGCCTCAATAATTATTCCAATAGGCCAGGAAAACACATACACACATAGTACACAAGCACAAATAGATGATAGTGGTGATGTTGCGCTATCGCATAGAGATACAGTCTCAAGTAGTCTAATTAACAGAAACAATCTAAATGTATCAAGCTCTGCGGGACTTTATTATCAAGATTCTACTGAAGACCAAAGCAGTGCCGATTTATCATTGTCTGCAAATTATAAGAATAAATATATTGACTCAAACTCTTATACCTATATCAATTCAAGTAGCAATACAAGTGTTTCTGCATATATTGGTACAAGTAATATCGTAACTTCTCAAGGAATAGAGTTTACGAGTGAAAAGTCATCTTCTTATTTTATTTCGAATAATGATACAGGGGAACTGTCTTCGGATGGAAAATTCTTGGCGGTAGTTAACTCCGAGCAGAATGGAAAACAAAGCAATGCTTATGTTAGTGGAGATGCTTTGACGGTATATCCATTAAAAGAGTTCTATGAATATGAATTCAAGCTTGATACGGAAGCCTCTGATTTTTACAACAATGGTGAGTCTTATACGTCGGCTACTAGTTATCCAGGAACTGTTATCCGTTTGGATACGTCGTTGTCTGAGTTGAAATCATTTATATCGACGTTTAGTGATATAAATGGAAATCCAATAGACGGAGTTGAATGTATCGGTGGAGGTTGTGTTTCTACTGACAAGCTTGTTGAAGGTGTGTATCAATTTAAGGTGAAAGATAAACAACCTTACAAAATTATATCTAAGGAAAACCAATGTGTAATACCGGAGTTATCATCGGTTAATAATTTGAATTTAGGTAATAACTTCTGTATGCCATCATTCGAAGAAAATAGTGAAGGTTATCAGATAGCCCTAGTTGATGGTGTTTATTATTACTACTTAGGGCAATACAAGGATAGTAATATTGTATTGAACTATCAGAACAAACTGAACAACTCAGGTGTTGAAATTATAAACAAAAAGCTTGGCGGTTATTTGTATATATTCGCTAAGTCTCCTGAGCAACTAACTACGGCAAACAAACTGTATGTTGATGAACTCATTAATTATGCAGTTCATATGGAGATGACGCCATATGCTTATAACTAACATAGAGAAAATTATGCAACGTGTAATATTTACTTCGATACTATTAATGACGACCTCTTTTAGCCATGCATTTAGCATAGATAAAATGCTTCTTATAGCTGGAGAAGATGGTAATGGAGTTTTTACTCTGACTAGTTCGAAAACTGAACCTGAATATATAAAAGGTAACGTTAGCCAAGTAAAGGTTGAAAACGGAGAGTTAGAAAAGGTAGAGCTAACAAAAGATAATTTACCTTTATGGGATCTTGCGCTATTACCCAATAAACTGATATTAAATCCGGGGGAAAGACGTCGTGTATCAGTAAAGAATTTATGTCAGGTTAATTGTGATGATTTAGAGAAGGACAAAGTTTATCAAGTGACTTTCATGCCTAGCGTTATCGATGGAGATAAAAAAGAAAGTATAATTGGTATTAATTATGGTTATGCTCCTTATTATATTGTACCTGCAAAAAATACTAATGTTGACTACAAAGTTAAATATAACGGTTCAGAAGTTTATGTGGAAAATAATGGTAACACATTTTTCTACATACAGTTTGATAACTGTAAACCGAATTCTGTTAGTAACAAATGTAAACAAACTAATACAATACTATCTGGTCGAAAGAAAACCATAAAATTAGCAGAAGGCCTGCAAAATGTCGATTCGTTATCCGTTAAGGTAGCCAACCATGATTACAGTTATAACAAAAATATCACTATTAAAAAGAAATAGCCTAATTAGTATAGCGCTATTATTCACGGCTTTAGATAGTAGCCATGCTGCAGATGTATACGGAACGATTACAGCAAACAACTCTGTGGTTTGGAACAATGCGGCGCCAAATAGTTATTTCGGTAGTGAAGCTATATCTCCATCTGCATGGACGATAGCGCAAGAGCAACCAACGGCAGAGTGGTATCCCGCAACGATGGATAACCAACCCGTTAATAACGTTAGCTTTGTTAATCATTCTACAGGCGAAAGTTTTAACACCAGCCTGGAGTTGTTAGGCGTTGAGTATAATTTGGGTAGCTCGGCTAGTTATTTCACATCAAAAGACTACGGGTCAAATGTGGGAATGGGAGTTGCCAATGAGTGTGCAGCTACAAATATAAGTGGTTCGAGTGCGAAAGTGGGCCAAGAGTCGACTTTGTGTGTGTCGCGAATGGGTTACACAGCAACAAGCCGAATAGAGCCTTTTAAGTTTTATCGACCTGCTTTCGCTTTGCCTAATATCAGTAATGATGTGTTCGCAGCCCCTGTTGGATCTGGAACTTTTACGGCATCAATTAACCTTTCACCCACTTACTTTTTTACAAGTCAAACCGGTACGATGACTTATACCAGAGTGCCGGAGACGTTAATTATCACGATTGATTATCAAGCTGCGATCCTTGAATCATTAACGGTACTTGGAGACGGGAATATTGAACCCCAGTATGATACTGCAACAAAAAGGATCTCTGGTACAACGAGGTATGATGTTAGCTTGTTAGGGACTTTACCTACAGGCGTTATTATGACATTTAGCCCTACGTCAGGTGACTATGAGCTTACAAATATTGATAACTCGCTAGAAAAGATACCCTACACAATCACGTGTGCCATTGGCTGCGAAAGCCCTGACAAGGTGATTGTCCAAGACGGAGTACTTAATACCGTATCTTTTCCTGATTCAGAAGTGATTACAGTGAATGGAGAAGGTAGTAACAAAGTTGATGTAGCATACGATGTTAGTTTTGATGTCGATGGAAATGCACTCAGTTCAGGTAATTACCAAGGGTCGTTTAATGTTGTTTATGAGGTGAACCTGTGAACCGACTAATTAATAATATTTTTTTTATGTTTCTAGTACTAACCAGCGGTGCAGCGGTTGCTGAGAAGCCAACTGCTCATATTTTGGGGGTAGGGGCAAACTATGGCTATAATTTTGATGGAGATATGTTTGAGAATTCTCAATCTATTTATTTTCTCTACCAATATAACCGACTTCAATTGAATCTAGGTATCAAACATTATAAATTATTAGATGATTCTGAGTACATACCTGATTTTGGTTTGCTTTATAGTATACATGATGGAGAAGAAATTGATTTAAAGGTTGGAGTCGGATTTGAAGATAAATATCCAACAATAGAGTACCTTGCTGAGTATGCTTTGAATGAATATTTCGGTGCGAGTATCGCACTTAATCAAACGTTGAATGATGATTTTGGGCAAAATCAACGAGAAGCCGTGGTTGGATTATCTTATTATTTCAATGACAGCAAGCGTAAGATTGAGTCTGACCAAGTTGAACCTCGCCCTTCGTCACTTGAAATTACGAAAGCTCCGGATTGCACATCTGACCCAACTGATACGGACTGTGACTTCGATACTATGTCTAACAGTATATCCGAAGTTGCTGTTAAGCCGACATTACCTTATGTCGTACAAGAAGGTGATTGGTTATATGAACTACGTAGAAAGTTCGGCTTCGATTTAGAAGAGATCATTGAGAGTAATGATATTGAAAATCCTGATTTGATCATTCCTGGCCAAGTATTAGAATAAGCTCTTACCGGTAACCTGATCAATATTAAAGTATTACTAGACCTATTTCTTATAAGGTATGGTGATGCTTTTTTTTTGCACTCGATTAAATCTGTCTAACTATTCATCTATGATCTTACATAGCTTACGTTGATGTGAATAATCAAGTGTTGCCAAGAATCATGGTTTACATACCAGATCTTAGGTTCAGGTATTAAATATTACGAAGTTAGATAAAATTTAATTCTCTTAATGTAAAACCATTAAACTACTATGAAGACTTGCAAGATATGTATTAGCGTTTTACTCTTCGGTCTCTCCCTAAGGTTTAACTGCCATCAAATCGCTAACCAGTGCATAATATGCATAAGTCTGGTGAATTGATGTGGTCGTATCCATGCTATATCATGATCGTTATGAATGGACTTTTCTGAACAAATTAATGTTTACAAATCTAACATCACGGATGCAAGAGTGGCTGGTAGGCATTAGACTTCTTTTTCCCTGCGAATAAGCTAAACTCTCATATGTAACCAATTACATTTGAGGTGTTTATGAAGTCGTTTGTCAATATTAAGGTCGTTTTATGTTCGTTTTTATTTTTTGCAACCTCAGCGATTGCTTCTATTAGTGCTGATGATGTCACGTTTTCAGGCCGAGTCGATGGAGATATACGAGCAATTTATTCTGACAAAAGTCTAACGAATGTGGATGGCATGCAAAACACGAAAGCTGTAAGAGGCATGACTCAGAGCAGTTATGTAACATTACTAAACAATGAAGTAGATGATGTAATTGTTCGTGAGGTTGACATGTAGTCAAGCGAACATAGCATATTAGATTCTAACTTTTTACCATATGCTTTAATACTCAATCGCTTAATTACATAGTATATAGATTGTACTGATAATTTAAGTGGGAAAATAATGAGGTATATTGGTTCAATAATATCGAATACGAATGTCAAAACTGTAGAGCTGTGTTTTGAAAGATTGAAGCAAGCAGGAGTTCATCCATCAGAACTATCTTTCGATGGATTGGTACTCCTGTTAATGTGCGCGGAAAGAGACCGCTTAGCAACACTGAGAGCTAATTGAGCATGGGTTTGAACAGGTTTGACAGCCTGTAAGCAAGTTCAAGAACTCGGGTTGAGTAAATAGCTGGCTTGTTTTTATGTGCATTAAAGCTTTAGAATAATAGTGTTTACCAATTTTGATTGCACCGTTGGTTGATTTTTTCTCGTACGAAACAACAGAAAATCCCATTTTTTCGAGTACTTCTGCTGAGCTCTTTATAGCAACTGTTGTGTAGTAGTCGGTAATGTTAGCGTGTTTTGCTAGAAACCTGAATTCTCTATTTAATTGTAGACGAAAAGGTCGCTCGTACAGCGAATGATGGCTCACCGCAAAATAAGCTAATTTTCGTCTTTTATTATAAGGAACGGTTTTTCTTAAATCTATTTCATCAATCGACTTTTGAGAAAGTGTTTCAATTTCGGAGATCATACCTTCAGTCGTGAATATAGTGCCTATGTTATGTCCTAATAGCTCCCCTGTGACGCTGTCGACATATTTATAGGCAATGAAACGTTTTTCATTGCAATATTTTAAAAAATCGATTTTATAGAGTCCATGCTTAATATTCTCATCAGAGGTTTTCTCATGAAAAACAAGTACAGAATTTACAATCTCACTATCATTAGAATTTCCAATCGGATATTCACAAACAGGATTGTGTTCGATCATCGATGTTGACTGATAATTTGCTCTGGCGATCAAGTTATTTAAACTACGGTATTTCTCTTCCATCAGAGTATTGAATTGATCAACTCTATTTTTAGAACTAGGGTCTTGATGTTGTAAATGACTAACTTTAGATAGATAAGGCTCAAGATCGTTGGTAAATTCTCGCAAAACACGAATACTACGGCTAAGAGTTGGTTTAGTTGTTCCTCTTTCCCATCGACTAAGTGTAACGGTATCAATGTTCGATAGATCTCCTCCGAGTAAGTTGAGCTTTGTAGCTGCTTGACTTTGTGTTAGTTCATTCGCGATTCGATATTTTTTTAAGTATTCGCCAAACACAGTAGTTTTCTCCAATCTTTTGCATAAGGCGAAGTATTATTATGTGTAGAAACTTAAGATGGTAGGCATCTTAATTTAAAGTCTGTTTGGCTATGCCTAATGATTTTTGATTGAGTATTGGTTATCCCACTGGGTTGTTTTTATGAGGGTTATTATTTCGGGTTGAGAAAGAAGTGTCGCTGTATCAATTTCGTATAAGCAATGTTCGAATGAGCGGTTGCCTAATTTAAAACCTCCTTTTTCTGACTCAATATCAAATGCTATTTTCTTAAATCCAAGTTGCTCTAAAATTTGTCCGATTTCAGGCCATGCACTAAAGAAATAATAACGTTGAACATTTGAATAGTGAATTAGGTTTATAAATTGAGAAACTAACATACATCGAAATATCTGGAAGTTAGAAGAGTAACGATTATAATTACAAACCGATAACTTAGTCGAATTTTTATAACTGACAGATTTTGTCAGGTCGATATCAATGATTTTTGAATGAGTAACTTTGTCAAAATAGTCACTTTCGAATATAAAACTAATTGAGTGACCTACCAACTGCCCGCTTTCTGTTATAAATCTTTTTAAAATAGCTCGTTTGTTTTGTTGGTAGTCATATAGATTAATGTCGAAAAAACCCTTCGGTGTATGGATGGCTGTTTCGTAAAAGATTTTAAGGCTAGATAGTATCTTGTCATCATCTTTCAAAAGAAGTGGCATCTCAGTAATTAAAGTTGATTGTGGCTCTTGTGGCTCTTCATAACTTAATGATGAAAGCTTCGTTACCCTGTTATTAAAACGAAGTTGTTCAACCTCGTCTAGTAGCTTTGTTTCGTTTGGATTAGGTATTAATTCATAAAAGTCACTCAGGTCAACCTGTAAACAACGCAAGATTCTTAGGCATTTTGCAAGTGTTGGTTTGGTTTTTCCTCGTTCCCAACGACTGAGAGTTACCACGTCTACAGAGCGAAACTCTTCATTTGCAAGGTTTAACTTAACAGCAAGCTCACTCTGAGTAAGACCTAGTGAGACTCTCAATTCCTTTAAATAGTCACCAAACATACATTATCCCTAAGCGTAATTTGATCTAATTGAAGTATAGTCATCTATGATGGTTTATGGCGTTTTTAATAACCTATCTAAATGTAACAGACTCGAGATTACCGTTTTGAAACGGCATTGTGTATTTGTACAGGAGTTCGTTTAACTACTTATGCAGTTTGTCTTCACGGTTAAGAAGTAGGCATGTAAAGCTACATATGATTTGTTCATGCTAATCCTTGCTAGTTATTGATCTGTAGTATGGATTAATCACAAAAAGAGGTTTGTTTATGAATACGAATATGTTGTCTGAAAATTTACAAGCCGAAGCACTTATTGACGATGTTAATCAGGGATTGTTTTATCCTGTTTTTCAACCGATAACTAATGGCAATGGAACTGTCGGTGCTGAGGTTTTGTTACGTTGGGAAAAAGGGCACGATGTTGAATCGTCAATTCGCTGTCTGTTAGACTCTAAGAAGATTGCATGGTTTACTCAAATATTCTTGTTAAGAGTGTCCGAGGAATTATTGTCTCAGAAGAAAATGATTGATTTTCTGACTATTAATATCTCCCCTGATCACGTTTTAAGTTTCACTTTTCTACGTGATATTTCCCCAATTTGGCAAGCATGTAATAAGTTGGGTATAACCTTATGGATTGAGCTTACTGAGAATGAACAATACCCGGTTGGCATTGACGAGAAAAGGATGATGTCCCAGTTTGGAGTATGTCGTGGTCTTGGAATTAAAATCGCGATAGATGACTATGGCAGTGGTTATAACACTGGTGAAGCACTGATTAGGGTTGTTAAACCGAACATAGTGAAAATAGATCGGTCGTTAATGAGAAACCGGAGTGATAATTCGACCTTTTGGGAGCGTCTTAGATTTTTAGCTCGGAAGTATCAGATTGAATTGTTATCTGAAGGTATAGAAAACCATGAAGATTTACGTTTTGCACAATCGCAGGGCATAGATTATTTTCAGGGCTATCACTTAGGCAAACCTGGCTCATTGAGTCAATTGTCGAAACAAGGTGCAGCATATTGCTGATCTACTTAAAAATAGCGTGAATAAATTCGGGTTACTTTTAGTGTGTAAAGCATCATCGTTAGTTTCAAGAGTTTTAGGTTTGCCGGAACATAATGCCATTCTATTAGTTTAATCATGCCTACTTAGTATCAAGTGTTTAATGCCTGCCAGTTTATCTATTTATAACCATTTGTTAGCATTGGGACAAACAACAAAACATTGGAATCGTTATGTCGCAGTCACCTTTGGATCAAAAGGCTTTGGAGCAAGAGCTTTCAGGTCAACAGCCCTCCTTATCTCAAATTAATGTGTTTCCGGTTAAATCAGTAGGTGGGATTGCACTCTCTTCTGCTTGGGTCGAAAAACAGGGCCTTACCTTCGACAGACGTTTTATGTTGGCCTTGGCTGACGGCTCAATGGTGACGGCGCGTAAGTACCCTAAAATGGTCAATGTGTCTTCTAGCTTGCAGCCAGACGGTTTGATTTTTACTTACGAAGGCAAAGAACCGCTGCGCCTAAAATATGCAAACTTCAAGATGCAAGAAGCGCCTGCAACAGTGTGGAAAGATAGCTTCACTGCGTATACCACCAACGACGAGGCGGATGATTGGTTCAGTGATGTGTTGGGCGTGCGCGTTGAGCTACTGTTTTCTGGCGAGCAATCGAATCGTGTTCGTGAAAAGCTCGGTCACAATGTGAGTTTTGCTGACGGTTACCCAATGTTAGTGATCAGCCAAGCCTCTCTTGATGAACTCAATCGCCGCAGCCCTGAAACCCATTCAATGGATCAGTTCCGCACCAATTTTGTCGTCTCAAACACTGAAGCGTTTGCTGAAGATGGTTGGAAGCGCATTCGAATTGGTGAGGTTGAATTCGAAGCGGTGAAGCCTTGTGAGCGCTGTATCCTAACGACAGTCGATGTTGAGAGCGGCGAATTCAGAGCAACAAAAGAGCCACTCAATACCTTTTCTACGTTCAGAGCCAATGAACGTGGTGGCGTTTTCTTTGGTCAGAACCTTGTGGCGAAAAATGAAGGTCTGGTGAAAGCGGGTGACGTTGTTGAGGTACTTGAAACCAAAGAGAAAGAACATTACGAAGACTCTTGGGTCGAGTCACTGCACTTAACTTGCGTCGAGCGTGAAGAGATCGCTCGCGACTTCACAACCTTTTGGCTAGAGCCAGCGAAAGAGAACAATTTATTACCAAGCTATCAGCCGGGGCAGCATCTACCGATTGAAATGGTGATTAATGGCGAGAAAGTGTCTCGTCGTTACACGTTATCTTCTAGCCCTTCACGCGCAGGTCGTTTGGCGATTTCCGTGAAGCGAGTGGACGATGGTCAAATCTCAAACTGGCTCAATGATCACTTCCAAGTCGGTGACACGCTAGTTGCTCAGAATCCAGATGGCGCATTCTACTTAGAAGATAACCCAACACATCCATTACTGCTGTTATCAGCGGGAAGCGGCATCACCCCTATGTTGTCGATGCTTCGTTACTTAGCCGACCATGGTCAGATTGATGATGTGGTGTTCTATCACCAATGCAGCAGTGAAGAAGATATCCCTTATCAAGCTGAGATTGATAAGATCGCTCGCGAACATGCTGGTCTAAGTGTGATTTATTCACTAAGCCAACCAACGAAAGAGTGGGATGGTTTGTCAGGTCGTTTGAGTGTGTCTCATGTCGCCAAAATTGAGGACCTTCATAAGCGCCAAGCATTCGTGTGTGGCCCTGACGGCTTTATGGATAATGCCAAGAAATTGCTGATTCAAATGGGGCTGAATCCTCAGCATTATCATCAAGAAGCGTTTGGTGTTGCTCAATCAACGGAAGAAGCGGTGAAGCAACTGCAGTTGAGCGTTAACGGCTACCTGTTCGAAGGCAACAACCAATCAACACTACTAGAGCAAGCTGAGTCGGCAGGTGTGTCTATCGCATCAAGCTGTCGCGCGGGTTTCTGTGGTGCTTGTAAAGTGACCCTTGAGTCTGGGCAAGTTCATCAACCTGATGTACCGGCGTTGCAAGATCATGAACGCAACATGGGGCAAATACTGGCGTGTTGCAGTGTGCCTCAAACTGATATCGAAGTTGTAGACTAACTCGGTAGGTCGGAAGGCCAGAAAGAAAAGCACATTGAATAGAAAAGGCCAGAAGTTCACTGAAATGAACTTCCGGCCTTTTTGATTCTAAGATTAATTCAAACAATTAATCGTAGATCGTTGGGATCGGTTGACGCTTGTGCTGTGTTGCTTTGTAGATGCCTACTAAGCGGTTTGACACGTCTTGAGGGACTTCTTTACCTTCAAGGAAATCATCGATTTGGTCGTAAGAAAGGTTCAATGCTGCTTCGTCGGCTTTCTGTGGATCAAGCTCTTCTAGGTCGGCAGTAGGCACTTTCTTAACCAATAGCTCTGGCGCACCTAGCGTTGCTGCAAGTTCACGAACTTGACGCTTGTTCAGGCCAAACAAAGGCGCTAAATCACATGCACCGTCACCGTGTTTGGTGTAGAAGCCAGTGATGTTTTCTGCTGAGTGGTCAGTACCAATCACAAGACCACCAACGTAACCCGCAATTTCGTATTGCGCGATCATGCGAGCGCGAGCTTTCACATTACCTTTAACAAAGTCGATTTTTGCTGAGTCTGTTGGTAGTAAACCTGTACCTTCAAGTGCAACGTGAGATGCTGCGTGAAGCCCATCAACACCCGCTTTGATGTTTACAGAAACAGATTGAGAAGGCTGGATGAAAGAGAGAGCAAGTTGTGCTTCATCTTCATCTTTTTGTTCGCCGTAAGGTAGGCGAACCGCAATGAATTGGTAGTCGTTGCTGCCAGAGTTTTCATTCAGGCTATCCACGGCCATTTGTGCCAAGCGGCCACAGGTCGTTGAGTCTACACCGCCACTGATACCAAGGATCAGAGACTTGCAGCCTGACTGCTGAAGTTTCGTTTTAATAAAGTCCACACGACGAGTCACTTCGAAGTGAGGGTCAATTGAAGGTAGTACGCGCATTTCGTCACGAATTAACTGTTCCATTCGTATTCCTTTCCTGCAAGCAAATTAAAAATCTAGTGTTATCATACCTAAATCATCCGATTTAAAAACCTCTTTGCACAAGCTTAGAAAGAGAAGGCAGTAATAAACAATGAAAAAAATAGCCATTTTCGGTAGTGCGTTTAATCCACCGAGCCTAGGGCATAAAAGTGTGATTGATTCGTTGGCTCACTTTGACAAAATTCTACTCGTTCCAAGTATTGCCCATGCTTGGGGAAAAGAGATGCTAGACTTTGATACGAGATGTCAGTTAGTTAATGCATTTATCAGTGATCTTTCACTGGATCAAGTTGAGCTTTCGTTGATCGAAAAGAGCTTATTTACACCCGGCGAAAGCGTGACGACTTTTGCTGTACTCAGTGAACTGCAAAAGTTACATCGTGACGCTGAACTGACGTTTGTTATTGGCCCAGATAACTTCTTTAAGTTCTCATCTTTCTATAAATCAGATGAGATTACCGAGCAGTGGTCTGTAATGGCTTGCCCTGAAAAAGTGAAAATTCGCAGCACAGACATACGTAATGCACTGATAAGTGGAAGCGATGTTGCAAAACTGAGTACAAAGTCAGTTACAAAGATGTTGCAAGATAGTGGACTGTATCAGATAATGTGAGTTCACTAATCAAGAGGTCAGAGGACTATGCTAAAGAGCGCGATACCAGCGACGTTGATCATGGCAGCATGTAGTATGCCTGCGTATGCTGAGTGTGATTTTTTTAGCTTAGATTCAATCATGCTGACTTCTGATGAAGATGACAATTGTCTAGATTTCTCGACCAGCATTGATTCTTTTGGCCAACGTATGATGGAAATCAGTGGGCTGAGCGATGATGAACCGGAAAGCACACCGGACTATTGGTCTGACTGGGTTCTTCAAACCAAAGACTCGCCATTGCTGACACAAAGCATTGAGTCAAACTATGTTGGCTTGGGTATGTGGTTTCCAGAAGACCTTGAAGATGAGCAGTATGATATGTCGACTGAAGAGTGGTTGATGAATCATGGTCTTCAACTCAGCATCGGTTTTGGCGAGAAAGTCGAAGGGCAGCCGCGTATGCGCTTTGATTATCGTTGGCACGACTCACGTGACGCCGACCTAATGATGCAGGTTGAGTTGCCATTTTAGACAGGCAGATACACAGATAGATTGCTATCTACGTCTAAATAGTAAGAATTAAAAAAGCCGCAAAAACTCAGTTTTTGCGGCTTTTTAGTATCTGGCTTGCGAGTTTTAATACCAGCACTCACTTTCCGGCAAGCTATAAATCTTCACCAAAAACAAGCATACACAGTTGCTCGAACTCTTCTTCTTTACCTGAGAACAGATCATCAATCACAAGTGAACGTTTTTGACCTGACTGCATGCGCTTCTTCGCTTCTCGCATCACCATCACCAGAGTGTGCTCTTGTGGCAGGTTTGAATCATCAATGTTCCATTGATTGAATCGCTGAGAAAGAGCACTTTCACAAAGCAGTGGTTTAAACGACAACACTTCTTGCTTCAAGACAGAAAGCATATCTTTAAACGCTTGTTCCGTATTATTGGCATTGGAAGCGCGAGCGTTGGTTTGCTCTAGTTTTTCTAGTAGTGCCGAAGAGAGGTTGGTTTGCGTAATGTAACCCGCTTGTCTTGGGAATGAATCCGTCAAACGAACAGAAAAATCGACACGGTTAACCTGAGTGTTTGGAAAGTAGGTCAGTGACGTTAGGCAGTCGTGTGGAATCCAGACGCTTTGTCCTGGTTCAACGGCATACTCTTGTTTGCCTAACTTAATCAAAACCAAGCCACTTTGAACCGATACAAGGCTATGTTTAAGTACTTTCTTGCGTGGTGTGATCACCAAGTGTGAAAAGTAAGCCGATGTATATTCAATAGCGAAGTTCATAGATAGTACCTTAATTTTGGGGCGTCAAGATTACCGTTAATCTTAAAGAATGCCAACAATAACAGGGGATTTTCAATGTTTCTGGTCTGACCTTGTCAAAAGTATGGGCTCTGTAGCTGCGAGAAGTCAAAACAACGCGTAGAATGAGCCAGCTTTTTATTATATGAATTAAAAAATGACCTCTCCAACCGATCCATATGTTGATATTCGTCCTTACGGCGATGATGAAATTCCAGCGGCACTAAACCGTCTTATTAATGATGAAGAATTTATCAGTGCAATCTTGCACTACCGTTTTTCAAACCATGCGTCTTGGTTCAAAGCATTAATGAGCCCGATTTTGCGTGTGTACTTAAAAATGAAGTGGAGCAAGCTGACTAGCGTTGAATCCATTCAGATTGAAGTGAAAAAGTACTTACGCGACACGTTAGCGAAAACCACTAACGGTGTGACGTACACTGGTATCGAGTCACTGGATGCGAACCAAGCTTATCTGTTTGTATCAAACCATCGTGACATTGCTATGGATCCTGCGTTAGTAAATTACGCTCTGCATCAAAATAATCATCAGACTTGTCGTATCGCTATCGGAGACAACCTGTTGAAAAAGCCATGTGCGACTGAATTGATGCGTTTAAACAAGAGCTTCATCGTAAAGCGTTCTTTGAAAGGACCGCGTGAGATGATGAAAGCGCTAGGGCAGTTGTCTTCTTACATTAAGCACTCTCTAGAAACGGGCAACTCAATCTGGATCGCTCAAAAGGAAGGTCGTGCGAAAGACGGTAACGATTTTACTGAGCCAGCAATTTTGAAAATGTTCCACGTTGAAGGACGTAAGCAAAAAATTGCTTTCCCTGAATACGTGAAGTCATTGAAGATTGTTCCTGTGGCTATTTCTTATGAGAACGACCCATGTGACACGGCTAAAGCGATAGAGCTTTTCGAAAAAGACGTAAACGGCAGTTACGAAAAGGGTGAGTTTGAAGATATCGAAAGTATCATTCAAGGCATCATCGGTGATAAAGGACGCGTTCACGTTGGTTTCGGTCAGGTTATCGACCAAGATTTTGATACGCCTGAAGCGCTTGCTGAAGAGATCGATCGTCAGATCCACGATAACTACAAACTGTTCCCAGTAAACTTGCTGGCAGCAGAAAAAGAAGATGAGTCGATTACAGCGACCGTTAAACAAGAGTTTGAAGCTAAACTGTCGAGCCTGCCACAAGGTGCGCGTCAGTACTTGATCGATAGCTACGCCAACCCAGTGAAGAACATTGGTTAACGAGCGTTAGTTAGCTTGCTAGTTGATTAGCAACTTGATTGAATTGAAAAAGGAGCCTTGGGCTCCTTTTTTGTTTCTGAATCACCATTTGTTGCTGCGATCGAGCATTAACGTATTAGAGCATTAGAGCATTAGAGCAATAGCTTGAATTAGCGAGCGACTACGCCACCGAGCTCTAGATTGGTTGGCCATGTGGTTACAGTGTTACCGCCCAGATAGATGTTGCCTTTGACTGTCATGGTCTCGGGGAATGTTGTAATCCCAGAACCGCCTATATAAAGGTCGCCGTCAATCACGATCCCGTTGGGTAACTCGGTTAAAGGAGTGCGGATCACGCTCAGATCGCCTTTTACTCTAAAGCCATTCGGTAGCCTTTCCAGTGGAGTGTCGGTGAGGTTGATAAAGCCGCCCATTCTTACACCTCTTGGCCAGCTGGTGATTTGGCTACCAATCAAGTTGACGTAACCTTTTATCTTAACCCCGCTCGGGACTCGAGCGAGTTGGCTGTTAGAGCCTTTAAGGCTGCCGTTCACTTCTAACCCTTTGGGTAGGCGTGTTATCGCAGTATTCTCTATATTGAGATTACCATCTACCACCAAGCCAGTTGGAAGTGATGTATAAGGCTTATTTCGTAGATATAAGTTTCCGTAATTATCGAGATGGTTCAATATTTGATAGTGATCGAGTGGTTCAGCACTGACATTTGTTATGGTTAAGGAACCAATAATAAGTGCAATTATTCTGAGCATAACAGGCTTCTTATTACGATAGACGCTTACACTATAATGGAAAAATTAATCTCGCATAGTGTTTTACCCATTTGGCGGTAGATTAACGAGGAATGGAGCAAAGATGATAGGTAAATTAATGATTAGAGTAAATATACGAATTATTAAGGTCTTTCTGATAGCCGCTTCAGTGTTTGGCTCAATGTCTGCGAGTGCCAACAAAGTAATTTCAACGCCCGGTAAAGCTGCGGTGGTGGTGACACAAGGCGGCCAACAGCAACGAGTTTGTTATTACGATGACAAGGCTTATAGCATTGGGGCAGTGTTAGAGGTGGGGGGCGTAGTGATTCAGTGCGCTGCAGAAAACGATTTTGAGCAAAATGGGTCACTGGCTTGGGTTCAATTAAAAAAAGACGAGTAATTCACTCGTCTTTTAATAAGCATATAAATGCTTATATTAACGCGCTAGAGAGCGAGTCTTAAGTTCAAAAATAATCTTCTCGGCGCTAACTTCAAATTTAAAGCGAGCGTGCAACTCTGTGCTTTCTTCAGTCATCTCTGATGCTTCGAACTCAACGTTGCTAGACACTTGTTTAGCAAGTTCAACATACTTAGCAAACTCAGCTTCAATCAGTGCTTTTGAGTTTCCGTAAACCGTTACTTCAGCAACATCGTCGCCTTCTTTAATGATGAACCCGATTTCGCCTGCACAGCCGCAAGCCTCACATACATCGTTGTTACCAATATCTTGGCTCATAAATAATCCTCTTACAAAGTCTGAGGTTATTCTAACGAGCAATTTGAACTGTATCTACAAAAATTAAAACCTTTGAACTAATTTATACTGGTATGCTATGTTGTTTGTTAAGGTGTTTGATGAATATCTATATTCGCGCCGCCAAATATGTATGTGATTTACCTCACGTTTTGTTGAAGAGGAATGTTATTAATATGTCAGAATATCATTCACTTAGTTGCGCCAGAAATGATTTTATAAGACTATCTATCGCTTGATAGGTATTTATACAATGAATTTTTCGTTGGGTATTTCATATTCTAAGTAGTTATTTAAACTTATCGACTTAGGATTGTAAGGTGATTTTCGAAGAATAATTAGACAAAGTGTCCAAAGAGGCATCACTGTAAAATTGTTCGTACATAGTATTTGTGTGAATTTAGTTATAAATACTTGCGAAAAAATACCTTGCTCACATAATGCTGATAACGATTTTCATTCTGACTTCATTTGATTGAGTTAGATGGATTTACAAAGAGAAGAGCCTGAATATGCCAAAGCGTAGTAAAGAAGATACAGAAATCACGATCCAGAAAATCATGGATGCCGTTGTAGACCAGCTACTAAGATTGGGTTACGACAAGATGTCATACACGACGTTGAGTCAACAAACGGGTGTTTCTCGTACAGGTATAAGTCATCACTTTCCAAAGAAAACGGATTTTACTGCTGCTCTAGACGGTCGTATTTTCAAGATGTTCGTGGAACACATTGACTTCGAAAATGGCCTTGACGCATTTTCAGCTAGCTGGGTTGCAGCACTTGAAGACGCTGAGTTCCTAGCAATCTTACGTTTACTTTTCCATCATATCGTTACTGCTGAGAGCGCGCATGAGTTCGCTGCAAACGGTATTGATCGTCTATACAAGCTGACTGAAACTCAGTTTGGCGATACTAGCGGTAAAGAACTAGAGTGGTTGATTGGTAAATCATTGATTCGTATGAGCCAATAATCAGCACTCAATAAAAGAAGCTCCTGCGGGGGCTTTTTTTGTGCCTGCCGTTTCACTTCTTGTGCGTTTTTCTCTCAACCCCACACCGATGTTGCTGTTTGCTGAATGATGTTATTTCTTTTCTTTTTATATGCTTACGCCCGCGGCTTGTTTTTCTCTTCAGTGTTAAAAGCTAAGTAACCCTAACAAGTAGAGTTCATTTCTAGAGCCTCAAATGCTCAAGGTGAGTCGTTTTGGTGCTTGCTGTTGTGGTTGTTAATAAAATTGAGTTTAAGCCGAGAGAGTGGCTGTGAGCCAATAAAAAGCCCCGAACAAATCGAGGCTTAGGATTACGTCATTGTTATCAAGAACGAATACTCAAAACGAGTCGCTCCTTAATCGGACTTATTGTGCGGGGTGAACCTGAGGGAAGCTCATGGTTGGGTGTTTTTCTACGATACTTTTGTAACCATACACATCTTCTATCATCGAAGGTTTCAGTGCATCCCAAGGCTTGCCATCACACACCAAATTGCCATCTTTCAATACCACCAATCGATCGGAATACTGCGCGGCTAAGTTGAGATCATGCAAAACCACGATAACCGCGGCATTGTGGTTATCGGCTAATTCTCTCGCAATCTTTAAGGTGTTGTGCTGGTGGGCAAGATCCAGTGCAGAGGTTGGTTCATCAAGCATCAAAATACATTGGTCACCAGAGTGGTGAAGCTGAGTTAATACTCGAGCCAAGTGCACTCGCTGCTTTTCACCGCCTGATAGTGAAGGGTAAAGCCTTTCACTCAGGTGAGTCACATCAGCAACATCCATTTTTTGGCTAGCAATGCTAGTTAGTTTTTTGTTGGATTCTTGCAGAGGAATCCCACCAAGCTCGACAACTTCATGTGCCAAGAATGGGAAGGTCAAGGTGCTGTGTTGAGGAAGCATAGCAAGGTGCTTAGCTAACTTGTGAGAAGGCCACTTGTCTTTGCTGTGTCCAAAGTATTGAATATCGCCGTTGCTTGATATCTCTTGGCATAAAGCTTTAAGCAGCGTGCTTTTACCTGCGCCATTTGGCCCAAGCAGTGTGGTTACCTTTCCCGCTTCAATCTCAATAGAAACGCCATCTAATATCACTTTACTGCCGAACTTCACTTCGATATCGGTCGCTTTTAAAGCTGAAGGAAACATTAAAGGATTCTCCCTTTCTGTTGAAATAGTAGATATAAGAAGAATGGGGCGCCGATAATCGCAGTGACAATACCAACAGGAAGTTCAGCCGGAGCAAGTACCACACGTGAGAACATGTCTGCGGCGGTTAGCAGCAGTGCGCCTAGTACCGCTGATAGTGGCAACAGAACTCGGTGGTCAGGGCCTGCCAACATGCGACCTAAATGTGGGATAACCAATCCAATAAAACCAATCATGCCAGACAGGCTAACTGTGATACCAACGCCCGCAGCCGTCAGTAGAATCAGCTTTCGTTTCAGCTTTTGAACTGGGATACCAAGGTGTTGCGCTTCTGACTCGCCCAGTAATAGAGCATTTAGAGACATCGCTTGGCGGTAGAAAACAACAAACAAGCCAACGAGCGTGACAGCTGCCAGCAAAATTCCTGACCACTTAGCGCCCGCCAATGAACCCATCGACCACAATGAAAGATCGCGCAGCATTTGGTCATCAGCAATGAAATTCAAGAAGCCAATACCTGCGCCAGAGAGCGCACTGATCGCCACACCCGCCAACAACATGATGGTGACAGAGGTGCCGAATTTACCTGTACCCAGCTTATACACCAGCAGCGTGGTTAAAGCGCCGCCAAGAAAAGCGAACACAGGAACCGCAGCAAAGTTCATGAAAGCAGGGTATCGAAGCGATAGCTCAGAGAACAAAACGATAGCCAGTGCAGCACCTAATGCTGCGCCCGCAGACACACCTATGATGCCAGGTTCTGCAAGTGGGTTTCGAAACAAACCCTGCATCACTGCACCACACAAGGCGAGGATCGCACCAATCAGCATGCACAAGATGGTTCTAGGTAAGCGGATCTCTTGAATCACTAAGTTGATGTGAGGTGCTAAGTCATTGTTTGGTTTAATTAAGCTTGTGGCGCTGTCCGCTAAGCTAATGTTCATTGGCCCAACAGTGATCGAGTACAGCGCGACAAAAGCTAGGGTTGCACCTAGAGCTAACATCGACGTTTTCAGTGGGACGGAGCGTAACAACATAAAGGGCCTCAATATCTATCGCTAACTTCGACCTCCTTCAACAACAGCGTGAGTCAGTTGGTGAGGGAAGCGAATTAGCGATAGCAGAAATAGGGTGGTTGAGTTATAGCGGGTAGATAAGTGCGTTTAGACGCTTTGCTTCAGAGAGGCTTTCTAGGCCAAGCCCGCCAACCAAAGCACTGCCATTTACGGTAATGATTTGCTTGTTCATACCTGCAGGCGTTGCCGCTAACATAGGTAGCGATTTCAGGATGGCATCAGCACCGCCCATTTTTTGGTAGCTACGACCACTGACTAAAATCACATCTGGCTGCATTTCTACCAGTGATTCCATCGACAGTGGCTTGTAAGACGTTAGGCTTTGAGCTGCAGGGTTGATACCGCCAGCTAACTCGATGATTGCGTTTGGCGAAGTTTCACCGCCAGCAACGTTCGCAGGGCGACCTTCGTGCAGCAACAGGAAAAGTACTTTCTTCGCTTCGTTACTTGGTACCTGGTTCGCTTTCAGTGCTGCAATCTTCTGATTTACTTCAGCTTTAACTTGCTGCGAGTGCGCTTCGGTATGGGTAATCTTGGCGATTTGGTCAATACGCTTTAACAGCCCTTCCACGTTTGCTTCGGTGTTGACGATCTCTACATCGACGCCTGCCGATTTTAATTGAGAAATCGCGTTGTCTGGTCCCATTTCATCTGAGCCAATCAACGTGGTCGGTTCTAGGGCAAGTAAGCCTTCCGCAGACAGGTTTCGGTGATAACCAATCTTTGGCAGGTTTTCTCCTTGAGGGAAGTGGCTGGTCACATCAATCGCGACTAACTGCTCTTCGGCACCTAATGCCAAAACCAATTCAGTAACGGCACTACCAGCACTGATGATTCGAGGTTGTTCAGCGTCGTTGGCCATTGCGGGTGCGCTAAGTGCCAGGCTGATTGCAGCTAATGAAAGAAGAGGTGTCTTGGTCTTTAATTTATTGAGCACGTTTAAGTTGTTCATAATAAGTTCTTTATATTTTCTTTTTGTATCGCGAAGATACTCAGTGAGCAGTCCGTTCGCATTGTGAGTTCGAATCGATAGAGAGGCTTAGTCTGCTTGTTTAGTTTTATCAACCAGAAGCCAAACCTCGTGAAAATTGAGTGTCGCTCTAGCCATCGTCCGTGAGCAATTGAGTCGCTGGTATTCCGTTTTCTTGAAGGAATGAAAGCAACTTCACTAGGTTCTCCACGTTAGCGGCTTTATCTGCGCCAATGATGATCGGTTTTTTATCCGTTGAACCAGTCTCTTCTAACAGCGCAATCTTGAAGTTTTCCCAGTCGATGTATTCTTGGCCGTTAATTGCCCAGTAGGGTTCGCGGTCTAAAATATTGACGCTAATTGAATCCTTGTGGACTTCAGAAGCGTTTTTAACATCCGAGCTTGGCAGCTCAACTTCTAGCGATTCCAGCTTTACCGATGCCGTAAGCAATAGAAAAACCATCACGATAAAAATGATGTCGAGCAGCGGTGTTAAGTCCGGCGCTAGGCTCTGTGTGTGAGATGAGTGGGGCGTTTTAATCATGCTTGGCTCACATCACCGATAGAGGTTTTGTTGACAGGCTTACCTTGAGTATCATCTGACTGATTGGTTTGAATCGACATGCCTTCTAACCACACATTCACATAGTTCAATGTATGCTCCAATTGAGCTAGCACTCGATCGGCCCATAGCCCGAGTAGCTGAGCACCAGAAATAGCTGGAAGCGCAATCATTAAACCTGCTGCTGTGGTTCGCATTGCTAATCCAAGACCATCTGCCAAATCATTAGGCGTGATGCTGCCTGTTGTCGCGGCAACGCCTTTAAACATCTCAATAAGACCAAGTACCGTACCAAGCAAGCCGATGAGTGGGCTGATCACGCCGATCAAACCAAGCAGTCTTAAACCGGCATGAAGCTGGTGGCGTTTTTCTTGTAGCCAGATTCCAGCAGCATCTTCACGTAGCCCTTTTGAGAAAGAGTGGTGAGCAAGCAACATTGACACGCCCTTGTACAGTAGCGGGCGTTTACCTGAAATCGACTGAGCAAGCGCTTCAATCTCTTTACTGTTGGTTGGTGAAATTTGGTTAAGCTCACGACGAATAGCACGTTTGCCCACACCAATGCTGAACATGACTTGGAAGACACGTTCAGCGATGATCATTGCTGTTAATGCTGAGCAGATAAGAAGAGGCCAAGTCATTAAGCCAAGTTGATCTTGTAAGTAACTGATTTGTTGCATGATTAATCCAACCTAAAACGAACAGGTATTTGTACTCGGTGAGCAATCGCTCGACCATTGACAGTGTGAGGTGAGAATTTCCATTGTTTAATGGCATCTAATGCGGCGTTATCGAGCATTAGCGCGCCTGATGAATTTACTAATGCTTGTTTAATTTGTTTGCCTTCAGCGTCTAGCCAGATCTCATAAGTCGCGACACCTTCAACGCCACGACGTCTTGCTTGGCGAGGGTAATTCGGTGGGGTAGGACGCGCAGAGAACGAAGGCTTAGTGACTAAAACCGGCTCTTGGTTTGATACGCCTTGGTTTACTTCCTGAGACTGGTTGGCAGATTCGTCCATATTCTTATCGACTTTCTTGTCGGCCAGTTTCTCTGGTTGAGTGGCTGGCTCTGGGCGTTCTTTCTTCACCACCTTTTTCTCAGTCACTGGTTTCTTTTGAACAGGCTTTTTCTCGACAACCTTCTTTTCAATCACTTTTTTCTCAACTTTCTTTGGTTGAGGTTTATTGGTGATCGCTTTTTTCTTTGGGGTTGGCTTAGTTTGCTTTGGCTCAACCGTTTTTGGTTCGGCTTGTGAGACGGTTTCTTTTATTGGCTCAGGTTTAACTGGCTCTGTGATTGTTTTTTGCTGAGCTTGTGAAGGAACGCTCTTAGGAGTGAAGTTGATCGATACCGTGTTCGATTGGCTACCTGCAGGCATCGCAAATACTTTGGATTCTTGAGCGACAAACAACAACGCGGCATGAATCACTAACGATGCACCGCCTGCAATAACATATCTAGGAACGTTCACAATCAATCCTTTACCAAATCAAAATTCTGTATCGGATTATTGCTTAGAATCTAAATAAGATCAATTATCAATTGCATTATCATTTGCGTGTATTTATGATTCTCTCAGTTTTTAGCGAATAGTCTTCCAGACTTTGCTATGTAAGTGTTTAGAGAGATTATATGAGTCTTAATATTTATAAATTTGACGAATCAATCTTGGGCGTTTCTAGCCCTGATCCGCTTCGTTTTGCGTTTGCGAAAAAGCATTCTGCACACGCCGGAGGAAGTTCAATTCCGGTCGACCCCAGTAAGAAGTTAGAACTCTTTGACGAACTGATGCTGAGTGAAGGGAAAAAACAGGATACGCGTTGCTTGTATATCCACATTCCTTTCTGTCGTGTGCGTTGTACGTTCTGCAATTTCTTCCAAAATGCCGCAAGCCGTAAATTAGTGGATGAGTATTTCGATGCACTGATGGTCGAGCTAAAGCAGAAAGCCAAAACACCTTGGGCTCAGTCTGGACTATTTCACGCCGTCTATATTGGTGGCGGAACTCCCACCGATTTGTCGTCTCAACAAGTTGAGCAGCTGGGTAAAGCGATTCGTCAATATTTCCCACTAGCAAACGATGTTGAGATGACATTGGAAGGGCGCATCAATCGATTTGGTGACGAGATGTTTGATCGTGCGCTTGAAGGTGGCTTCAATCGTTTCTCGTTCGGTATTCAAAGTTTCAATACTCAGGTTCGACGTAGTGCTAAGCGCCTAGATGACCGAGAGGTTGTGCTAGAACGTATCAGTTCACTAAGCCGCACCGAGCAAGCGCCAATCGTTCTTGATCTGTTATACGGATTACCACACCAATCTATGGAAGTGTTCCAACAAGATTTAGAAGACTACATGTCTACTGGCGCACACGGCATTGACCTCTACCAACTGATTGTTGCGGGCAATGCACCTATGCTTAATCTTGTTGAGAAAGGAAAAATCCCACCGCCTGCGAATACGCCAGATAAGGCGAGCATGTATTTGGCGGGTGTGGAGTTCATGGCAAAAAATAAGGTCAAGCAACTGAGCGTAAACCACTGGACTCGTGATAACCGCGAACGCAGCATTTACAACAGCTTAGCGAAAAATTATGCCGAAGTTCTACCCATTGGTTGTGGCGCTGGTGGCAACATCGGCGGTCATGGTGTGATGCAGCATCGAACTTTAGACAGCTACATGGAGTCTATAAAGCAAGGTCAATTACCTATTGCCATGATGACTAAGCAAAGCTCATTAGAGCCTATCTTCTCAACATTAAAGGCAGGTTTCGATTCTGGTGTTGTTAGAAGAAGTACGCTACCGAGATTTATGGGGCAAGATACGTTCGACTACCTCAAGCCTTTGTTCGCGCATTGGGAAAAGAACGGTTTAGTTGAGCTTTCGGAAGATTATCTGAGCCTGACTATTGCTGGCAGCTTTTGGGCGGTAAGCCTAGCGCAGAGTGTGATTCAAGTGCTTAACGCTGAATACCAAGCTATGCACCCAGCGCCTAAAGCGTCAGGTTCGGGCGTACACCCGCATGCAAGTTTGAAGCACGCTTAATATCGAATTTTTAGTTTATAACTTACTCGTTTATACGGAACATATTCAATGACAGATACAACATTAGAAATGACAGAAACTCTAGAACAACGCGTAGCTCTAATTTTAGAAGAAGAGCCAAAACTACTGCCAACAGCAATTGCTGAGAAGCTAGGTGTTTCAGAGGTTGAAGTGGTTGCTGCTTTTCCAAACGACATGGCGGTAATGCTAGATGGCAGCCGTGCTCAAGAGATTCTAGAAGGTTTAGTGGGTTGGGGCCCTGTGACCACTATCGTGCATTCATTTGGTTCTATCTTTGAAGTTAAAGCGCCATTCCCGAAAGGTAAGGTAGCGCGTGGTTACTACAACCTAATGGGCAAAGAGGGCGAGCTTCATGGTCACCTTAAACTTGATAACGTTAAACATATCGGTTTGGTGAGCAAGGCGTTCATGGGTCGTGAAAGTCATTACTTCGGCTTCTTCAGTGAAACCGGTGAGAACATTTTTAAGATTTACCTAGGCCGCAACGAAAAGCGTGAGCTTATTGCCGACCAAGTAGAACGCTTCAAAGCGCTAAAAGAACAAGCTTAAGTTCAATTTACAGTAAATAATCAGCAGCAATCTTACATAGGGTTGCCAACTGGCTTAAACAAGACATCAATGCTCGAGGATCGTTTAGTTCGCTAATGATCGCTCAACCTTGGGCAAAAATAATAAATCAGAGAAAGTGAAGAAAGGAATTACCCATGGAACAGCAAGTAAAACAAGAACGTCTACAAGGTCGCCTAGGTCCAGAAATTAAAGAGTTTCGCCAAGAGCGCCGTACCCTTCAACTTGCAACGGTTGATGAAGAAGGTCGCCCGAACGTAAGTTACGCACCTTTCGTTCAGAACCAAGAAGGTTACTTTGTTCTAATTTCTGATATTGCTCGTCATGCTCGTAACTTGAAAGCGAACCCTCAGGTATCTTTGATGATGATTGAAGACGAAGAGAGCTCGAAGCAGCTTTACGCACGTAAGCGTTTAACGTTTGATGCTCAAGCAAGTGTTGTGGAGCGTGAAACGGAACTTTGGACTCAAGTGATTGGCCAGATGCAAGAGCGTTTTGGTGAAATCATTGATGGTTTGAGCCAACTTCAAGACTTCTCTCTGTTTAACCTTAAAGCTGAGAACGGCCTGTTCGTTAAAGGCTTTGGTCAAGCATACCAAGTGTCAGGCGACGATCTGGTGGACTTCGTTCACCTACAAGAAGGCCACAAAAAAGTATCTAACGAGTAATCTCGTTTAACCGATTTCTTCAGGAGCCCTCCAATGTGAGGGCTTTTTTATGTCTAAATCAAAGAGTTTGGTATATTGACGTTTGATGACTATTTATGTGTAAGGATCGGTACGTGAAACCAGTAAGTCGAGATTGGGACGAGTTTTGTTATCCGTTTATCTATGAAGACAGTCCTATCTGTGATTTTGAGATTTTGTCGGATGAACTTTGTTGCCGAGTTGGATTGGTGTTGTCTTTAGAGCTAGAGCCTCAGGTTCGTGAGATCCTGCAACGCTTGCAGCCAAACATCTACCATTTGAATGGCTCTGTGCGCGGTAAGCTTGCCATCACCGAGTCTAAATTGGTCGAGCTCAAGCAAGATTATCATCGTATCCGTGAGCAGTTAGAAGGGGGGGTTAAAGGCTTTGTCTTACCCGGTGGACACCGAGTGTCTAGTGAACTTCACTTGTGTCGTTGTCAGGCTAAGAAAGTTGTGCGAGCTTTGGTGAGTATTGAACATCATGAAAGCAAAAAGTCGCCAGACCCGATTCTTTTTAAATACGCCAACCTAGTCGCGAACACTCTCTATGCATTGGCCTCTTTTACCAATCATGTGAATGAAGTCGAGGAAGTGGAATTTGTGAGTAAGAGCTACTCTATGCCGAAAAAGTCTATGCCAGAAAACAAAGACTAACGGTTAGCTCTATTCTTATTAAGATTTGAAGAAAGAAGAGACTAAGAAGCTAAACCATTGAGCACTATGCCAGGTTTAGCTTCTATAACAGAGCCTAAGCAGCCGTAGAGGCGCCGTTTAAGACTTTTGCGCCGCGTAGCATAGCTTCGATTAATTCACCCGCGTTGAACTTCTCAAGCGCTTCATGCGCCCCCACCTGATTAGCACGGTCGACACAGATCTCACTGGACAGTGAGGTATGCAAAATACAGTAAGCGTGACTTAAAGCGCTGTCGTTTTGCACTTCAAATGCAAGCTCATAACCATCTAATCCCGGCATCTCGATATCACTCACCAGAAGATCAATGGCATTGCCAGCGCTGGCTTGGCGTCGCATTAGGTCGATGGCATCTAAGCCGTTGTTACATATGCTGTAAGGGATGTTGATGCTGTCTAAGGCATCAGATAACTGTTTACGTGCAATCAAAGAGTCATCCACTAATAAGATGTTCAATGCTTTGAGGCGTTCCCTTTCTACATCGGTCAGCATCGGGATATGAGCATTCTCATAAGCTGGGTAGATCTTAGAAAGCAGCAGTTCCACATCGAGCATTTGCACAATACGGTCTTCAAAACGTGTAATACCCGTTACAAACACATTGCGACCCACACTGGTGGGTGGAGATTCAATGCTCTTCCAGTCGCATTCAATGATTTTATCAATTGAACGAACCAAGAACGCCACAACTGTTCTCAAACAGTCAGTAACGATGAGTACACAATCTTGGTATTCAGCGGGTGTTATCGGACGGAAGCCAATCGCAGCGGACATATCAATCACAGGAACTGTAAGGTCGCGGATAGTCACTGTACCAATCACGTGATGATGGGAGTAGGGGATCTGAGTCATCGGCTGAAAAGGGACGATTTCTCTGACCTTAAGCGTGCCAATCGCAAAACTTTGAGTGAGGGACAACTTGAACATCAACATTCCCTGTGACTGACTCGCTTTACTGATCGGTTTGGCCATAAGTGGCTCCTACTTAATACGCGCTTAATTTATAAGGATTAATTTAAAGGGAAATGGAAGCCGCAGCAAGTCGCGATGCGGTTTTTAATGGCCTTTAAGGCAGTTGTTTTCGGTTATAGAGTGAAGAATAGCGGTTCTTGGGTTAAAATCACGCTAAACGCTGGCTGTCGATGAATTTATGTCGATAAGCCGTTAGCGGCAAACAGATTTACAACAGTCAGTTCATTCGCGATGTTCTAAGTAATCGTCGTAAGTAAACTGGCAGCAACAAACTGAGAATTATCATGGCAAGAACAGCAGCAGCGCTTCATATTTTGGTGAAGCATAAAGAACTAGCAGAAGACATCATGACGCAGCTTAAAAAGGGCGCTAAATTTCAAACGCTAGCGAAGAAACATTCAACCTGTCCATCTGGTAAAAAGGGCGGCGACCTAGGTGAGTTCAAAAAAGGTCAAATGGTGCCTCAGTTTGATAAGGTTTGTTTCTCTGGCGAGACGCTTGTACCACACCTTGTGAAAACAAAATTTGGCTGGCACGTCGTGAAGGTTCTTTACAGAACTTAGTTATAAATATGTGTTAGATTGAATAAAAGGAGCGTATATACGCTCCTTTTTTGTGACTTTTGTGAGCGTTTTAAAGCACTACGGTTGAGTGTTCATCCCAGACGTTATGCGATAATTGGTGCTACGCCCTCAACCATCCACCGTGAGTAATTGGTAGGAGGAGGAGGGTTTTTAATGAGTAACTCATATAATAAATGCCATTCTTGAGGAAATTTATTGCAGCTTTGCCTTTTAGCCTTTGCCTTTTCTAAAAAGCTGTAAACGAGTTTGGTAGGAGAACAACATGGAGAGTTCAGCTATGTTAAGCAAACCAGCGACAGATGTCATATTGCATGCCTTTGACTGGTGCTACGCTGACGTAATGAAGAACGCCCCACTGATCCAAGAGTTGGGTTATAAATCTGTTTTAGTATCACCGGCGATGAAATCGCTGCGCGGCCCTAAAGGTTGCGATCGAAATTCTGGTACTCAATGGTGGCAACGCTATCAGCCCCAAGACTATCGTGTGATCGATAATCAGTTGGGTGACACACAAGATTTTAAAGCGATGGTCGACACGTTAAAGCGACATGGGCTTCGTACTTATGTGGATGTGGTGTTTAACCACATGGCCAACGAATCGGGTATCCGCGGTGATCTAACGTATCCCAATCAGCAAGACATGGCGTCTTATCAAAAAGATGCTGACTATTATGAATCCATACGTTTGTTTGGTGACCTTTCTGAGCCTCTTTTTGATGAGAACGACTTCGTGGAAGCGTTTGGTATCAAGAACTGGAAAGACACGTGGGAAGTGCAAAACGGGCGTATTACCGGTGGCGCCAGCGATCCTGGCCTGCCAACGCTACTCGATAACGATAATGTGGTGGCACAACAAAGAGCCTACCTAAAAGCACTGAAAGAGATTGGTGTGAAAGGATTTCGCATTGATGCGGCAAAGCATATGACACTGGCACACCTACGCAAGGTGTGGACGGATGACATCTGCGAAGAAATGCACATCTTCGGTGAGATCATTACCGATGGCGGCGCGACAGAAGAAGAGTATGAGCTGTTCCTTGAGCCTTATCTTAAACACACTCGCTTAGGCGCTTACGATTTCCCGTTGTTCAACACCATCTTCAAAGCATTTGAAGAGCAGGGCAGCTTTAAGTCTTTGATTAACCCATACTGTTTTGGTCAGGCTCTGTCGAATATGCGAGCGATCACGTTTGCGGTCACTCATGATATTCCCAATAACGAGGTGTTTTTGGAGCATGTGATGGATGAAGTGGATGAGCGATTGGCTCATGCTTTCATTCTTGGTCGAGACGGCGGTGTGCCGCTTGTTTACAGTGAACTGAGCACCAGCGGTATTCTGGACAAGAGCGGTCAGCCTCGTTGGCTTAACGACTGGCAAGCGCCTTACATGAAAAGCATGATTCAATTCCATAACCATGTTCATGGCGAAGCGATGCGTGTGGTTGAAGCGAATGATGATTTGTTGGTGTTTGTCCGTGGCGATAAAGGCATTGTGGTGATCAACAAGTCGAAGCGAAGCAAAACAGCCTCATTAAATTGGACTGGTGCGGTAACCGATTTACTGTCGGATGATGTGTTTGAATGTGTTGGTAAGGATTTAACCATCAAGGTGGAATCGAACCAATGCATGATGTTAACGACGAATGAATTGAAGCCTGTCACGAGTTAACTTGGATAGACTAGAAAGAGAAGCCCCGCTTACTGGCAATCAGTAATCGGGGCTTTTTATTTTAAGCTATTGCTCGGTAACTAAACCAAACGGCAACTGAGCCAAACCTTGGTTAAACCGTAAACTTATTCAATAGCTCGTCTTGTTGGCGAACATTGTCAGTTTGCTGCTGCATTGCGGTATTCGCTTCTTGGGCCGCTGTTGATACTTGTGTTGAAAGGTCTTTGATCTTAACAGTGTTGTTATTGATCTCTTCCGCTACTAAGCTCTGCTCTTCTGCCGCTGAAGCAATCTGGATGTTCATATCTGAGATGCGTTGAATCGCGTCACGGATACGGTCAAGTGAAGAGTTCGCTTGCTGAGCGCGTTCAACGGCGTCAGTGGCTGTGTCTTTACTTTGGTTCATCGCGTTCGATACTGAGCTTGCACCCGCTTGGAGCTGCTCGATCATGTTGCGGATTTCCGTAGTTGATTCTTGAGTACGTTGTGCCAGAGTACGAACTTCATCGGCAACGACTGCGAAACCACGGCCTGATTCACCAGCACGCGCCGCTTCAATAGCCGCATTCAATGCCAGTAGGTTGGTTTGGTCTGCAATATCGTTGATTACTTTTAGAATTGTTTCGATGTTGGCTGTTGCTGATTCAAGTACTTGTACTTCGGCAACCGCTTGGTCGATACGTGCTGAAAGGTTATCAATCGCTTGAGTGGTGTCACTTACGACAGATGTGCCGCCTAGCGTTGCTTCGTCTGCTTCACGGGCTGCCGCTGCTGCGCCTTGAGCATTGTTTGCAACTTCAGTTGCAGTAACCGCCATCTCGTTCATTGCAGTCGCTAACTGTTCAAGCTCTTCCAGTTGGGTATTCATCGCTTTCGCTGATTCGCCTGCACCTTTAACCGTGATTTCAGTACCACGCTTAATTTCAACACCAATCGCTTTCGATTGAATGATCTGATTTTGCAGGTTTTCAGTAAAGGTGTTGAAACCTTTCGCTAGGTCAGAGAACTCTTGGTCTGTGTTGGTATCTAGGCGCTTAGTTAAATCACCTTGACCGCTCGCCACATCTTGAATGGCTTGGTTAAGCGCATCCAGTGGACGCATTAACACACGAATCAGAACAGTCAGTGCAATGATGCTGAGAATAACTGCAATCAACGAGTAGATCATTGAGCTGTTCTTCAATTCTTCAACGGTTTGGAACGCGATCTCTTCATCCAGGATGGCACCTATATACCAATCTTCACTAGGGATGTGGGTGAAATTAACTAGGAACATTTTGCCGTCGACTTCAATTTCTTGAGAGCCTTCACGAATAGTCGCTTGTGGCATGTAGCTTGATAGCGTTTCACCGTTGTTTTTCGCATTTGGGTGAGCAATCGTGGTGCCGTCGGCTGTTACTAGGAACAGGTAACCCGCATCAAACAAGTTCACTTGGTTGACCAAGGTAGCAAGGTTCGTCAATTCTAGGTCGTAGAACATACCCGCAGTAAAGCGGCCGTTGTCTTTAACTGGAGTACCTACTGATATGATGACTTTCTTACTTGATGCATCCACATAAGGAGCGGTAACAACTAAACTGTTTTTGGATTTAGCATCAATGTACCAAGGACGAATTCGTGGGTCGTAGTCTGGACCGGCATCCCAACCATCATCATTTTCAATAACGAAACCGTTTGCTTCATAACCAAAACCAACCGCTAGGAAGCTGTTTTTAAGCTTTGGCTTTTCTAAGATTTCTTTAACGTAAGCGCGATCTTCAGGGTTGATCTCGATGACTTCAGTCGTCGATTGAGCCAACGCTTTCTTGGCGTTCATCTCCGATACGACGGTATTTTTCACGCCCGAGACCATCTCTTTCAGGCTCGCATTGACGTGGTTTTCTACTGCACTTCTTACAGTGTAAAGTTGTTGTATTGAAAGCAATGATACTGTCACTAGCAGCAAGGCTGATGATGCAGCAACCACCTTATGGCTAAATTTCATTGAGTTTTCCCCTTCTCACAGGCTTTGCGAAGACTAAAGTTAATCGTGTTTTTGTAATTATATATATCGACTAGATTGGGTTTTACTTGAATGTAATTTCACAAAATAGACTGCAAAAATACAACAACATAAACAATACAAAATTCACTAAATCACATATTTGTTACTTTTAGTATTTGGTTCAATGAGTTGGGGAATGGGGCTAGACAGAGTTTAAGGAGGGATTAAGAATGTATTAATTTGACGATTATGCGTTCAGTTTTCTATTAACAAGAGTTGGGTTGAATAAATGATATGAAATCAAGTGATATACAGAACTTATAAATTGATTGAACTCTAAATAATGCTGTGTATATATTTGTGCTAATAAAAAGCCCCACAAAAGTGAGGCTTTATAAACTGAATCTTTATTGAGTTACATAAGTAGTATCTAATTTAGAATATTAGATGCGCTACACCAGCGATAACTGGAAGCGTAATTAACGTACGTAGAATAAAGATAATAAACAGTTCTAAGATGTTCACTGGAATCTTACTTCCTAGAAGTAGAGCGCCCACCTCAGACATGTAGATCAGCTGAGTTACCGACATTGCTGCAATAACAAAGCGAGTCATCTCGTTGTCGATAGAAGCCGCAAGGATTGCTGGGATAAACATGTCCGCAAAACCAACAACAATCGTTTCAGATGCTGCAACCGCTTCAGGAACACCAAGTAGCTCTAGGAATGGAATGAAAGGCTGACCTAGGATTGAGAACACAGACGTGTATTCCGCAATAACCAGTGCCATTGTACCTAAACCCATAACAACAGGCAGTACGCCAAATACCATATCTACGGCGTTACGAACGCCTTCGCCAAATACAGATTTAGCCGACTTTACTTGAGATGCTTTATTTACCGCTAGCTCAAGACCCCAAGAGAACGTTGAGTGACCTGCTGGGATCGCGTCAGCGTCTTTGTGCGGCTTGCTGCCATCAATGAAAGTATCTTTCTTCATGCTTAGTGGTGGAAGGCGAGGGATGATCACCGCTGCCACAATACCCGCTAAACAGATTGCTGCGTAGAAAGGTAGGAACAGGTGCTCTAGTTCTACCTGAGCAATAACCACAAGACTGAATGTGATAGATACTGCTGAGAAAGTCGTACCAACAACCGCAGCTTCACGCTGAGTGTAGAATTTCTTCTCGTACTGTTTGCTTGTAAGCAGGATACCAACACTGCCGTCACCCAACCAAGAAGCCATACAGTCAATAGCACTGCGGCCTGGTAGGTTGAAGATTGGACGCATGATTTTACTTAGTAGCGTGCCAAACAGCTCTAGTAGACCAAAGTTAAGTAGAAGCGGAAGTAGCAAACCAGCAAAGATGAATACTGAGAACAGTGTCGGAAGCAGGCCTTCTAGAACCAGACCACCAGTATTTTCTTCCCAAATAACCTCAGGGCCAACTTGGAAGAAAGCCATAACGGCTGCAGCACCACCAATTAAACGAACCAGCAACCACAGTGGAGATGGGTTGAAAAGGCCGTTTAAAAATGAATTTGATGTAATGAATGTAGGCTTAAAAATGGTGCTTAAAACTGAAGCTACAGACATGAAAGCAACGATCGCAGTGATGATAGGGACTAGATATTCACCGAAAACCGCTTGAATTGATTTGGCTAAGATAGCTACAGGGATGGTTAGATCACCTTGATAGCTGATTGGCGCCATGAAAAGGAATAAACCAATCAATGATGGGATTAAGAAAACCCAGAAACTGCCTTTAGATTTCTCTGTTTGAGCAGTATTCTTGTTGTTAGACATGTTATTGTTCTCGAATTTCTACACGTAAAAAAGCCACATCCTTGGCATTTTTATTCACTAAACGTCCGTATTTTCTCATTGGGTGCAAGATTACCCAGTATTAATATCGCTTGCAATACTATTCATCAAATATCGCTAAATATTCATACTGGTTATTCTGCAACGTATTAAGAGTTTAGAATAAAGTGTTGCGGATGTTACGTAGTTTGAGGTTATATTGCCAGATATTTATAAATTGACTGGGGTTTCAGTTCGATAGGTCAAGTATAACCAGTAGCTAAACGCAATAATGAAAGCAAAAGAGGCAGGGAAAGCCAATGCCAAGATTTCGAAGCGTTGGAACAGACAAGCGCCAATTAAGCCGCCAAACAGGAAGCCAACCACAATGAAAATTAGCAGTTTGGCTTTACGGCGGTCAAAAGGCATCCCCTTTAAGCGAGCGCCAATCATGATCCCAAGATCGGTAATGATCCCGCTCATGTGTGTTGTTCGAATGATTGCCCCGCTGTAAGTGGTGATCATCGCGTTCTGCAAACCACACGCGGCTGAAGCGAAATACTGACCTGAAGTATAGCCTTGCAACAGTGTCCACAGCGCCAAAAACAGCAATCCACCCTCAATACATAGTGCAACACCGTAACGGCGTCCTAACTTCAATGCTTGGTTTTCAATAAAGAACCCGCTGAACGCCGCACCTAACATGAAGCTCATGATCACCAATAGGAGGTGAACAGAAGCCGAGGTCGGTGTAAGCAGGCTACTGCCTAGCAAAGACATGGTGCCGGAGATATGGGAGATAGCTTGATGTTGGAAGCCAAGTAAGCCGATAGCATTAACACTGCCAGCAAGACCAGCTAACAAAAGGGCGCCTCCTTCAACCCAGCGAGGTAACTTAGAAATCATGTGGTTCACCCTGGGTTAAATAGAGGAGCAAGATTATAACGCTAGACAAAAGATACGCTAGCGCTGTGAAGCGTTGATATTTGATCTTAGGCAACAGTATTGCAGTTTGTTTTAATACTGTTGCTATATAAACATAACGGTCAATAACGAGATAAAGATAACGCTCAATGACGAACTAGTTGTAATGGCTCATTTGGTGGTCGAACTTAACCCAACCGTGTTTGCGTTCTTCATAAACCGAAAAGCTCGGCAGTGGGAAGTCTTGCTCTTTAAATAATCCGAGCGGGACGATATAAAAATCAGCGGCGGCAACTGACTGCAAAAGCATGGTGGTGCCACACTTGGGACAAAACTGATAGGTGACTTCATTACCCGTATCGCTGATGCGTGAAAAAGAGGTCACTTCACCGCTGAGTGTAACTTGTTCTATTGGGAACCGAGCCTGAATGCCGAACACACTTCCGGTGCGTTTCTGACACTCATAGCAATGGCAGACAGATGTACGTTGAGGTTCACCTCGGCATACTAGGTTGACTGCTCCACAGCGGCATTCGCAACTTCTGATATTTCTATCTTTAATATGATTGATATCCATCCATGCTCCACTTCTGGTTAACCCTGTATTGATAATTATACTAAAGCCCTTTATGGTCTGCACAACTGGATGAAAACAAAAGAATATAATTGCCCATGAAAAAGAAAATCTTACCTATCCCTCTGATTCTACTGATTCCAATTGTCATGCTGGTTGTGGTGATAGTGGCGGGTATTTATCGCTTTAGCTTAAGTGATGAAGAGATCTTGGCGAAGTTTCCTTCTTCTCAAGTGAGTTATGACCCAGTCGTAGAAACCGTTTTTGATTTGAAGACGACCAATCCATGGACAATTAAAGTTCCTGAGACTAACGCCTACGCTTTTATCAATGAAGTTGATGAGCCTAGAGCCATCGCGTTTGGACGCTATGACTCAGGTGTTGAGCGCGGTGTGGTAACGGTAGAAACCAATAATCTTTCAGCCGCCACGTTGGGCAAGGCGAGTTTCTTTGTCGCGCCGATGTGGATATCTAACCAAGGCAGCGGTGTTTTCTATTATCTAGGCCTGTTTAAGCATGACCAGCAACGAAGCCGTGTGGTGTTAGTCGACCAACTTTTACTGGGTGATCGTATACAAATTCAGACATTGGAGGTAGCTCAGCAACCAGGTTCGCAATCACAGAATAAACTTACTGGGGAAGGTTTTATCGGCTTTACTCAGCATTCTGCGGAACAATCATTTGCAGAACCCCCTTCTGAAAAGGTGTTAATGAGTTTTTCTTTTGATACGCAATCAATTGGTAAGCAATAACGTTTTCGTGAATGTAAGGATCTGTTGTTTATGTGAGCCAAATTACATATTATCTTAGTTAGATGAATGAAATTTAGACACAGTTAGCTTTGTGTCCGCTTATTATTACAAATGGAGCTTGCGAATGATTAATAAACGTTTTTTTAAGACGAAAGATGAAGTTGAAGTGACCTTCGAGCTAGAAGCTCAGGAAGCGAACTCTGTATCCATCGTTGCTGACTTTCTTGATTGGAAAGCCACCCCAATGAAAAAACTGGCCAAAGGGAAGGTTTACAAGTTTAAAACTCGTCTACCTAAAGATGGCGAGTTTCAATTCCGCTACCTAGTTGATGACCAACAATGGGTGAACGATGCGAATGCCGATCGTTACATCCCAAATGAATTTGGTGAAGACAACTGCCTAGTGTCGACGGTAAACGCATAATCTTTTCTTAAAACCAGCGACTAATTCGCTTCGTTTATTAATTATTCGAAACGGAATAACGTCAACCAATAGAAAGCAGAAACTAGCCGTTTCTGCTTTTTTATTTTTAAATTTAGCGGTTAATTTTATTTCTTATCTAGTGGCTCTTCATCTACGGCAACTCAATGACTTAGGCTAAGTTGGGAAGATTCACATCATATTATGACAATGCATTGATGATTTATGCGTTTGAAAAGCATATCCTATGCCTTTATATCGTAGAAAGACCTGTTTACCGTGTATTCAAAAATATTTCCCTCTCCGTTTGCTGAGCTTTCACCTGTAAAAAAAGTAGCTATTTTGGGACTGCCACTTATTGCTGCGATTGGTGTTGCTTTGCAATCGTCACAATCGGATCTGACGAAAACGATCGATCTTGATTTGCCCGACTCAACCGTTATTGAGTCAATTCTGTCACCATCTTCTGTTACCGTTATTGAGCCGCCGACATTTGAGTATCAAATTCAAACGGGCGATAACTTGAGTAGCATCTTCACTCAGCTTGGATTTTCTTACAAATCGATGATGAGCGTGATGGAAACCGATTTAAACTTCCTTGCGTTAGACACGCTTCGCCCAGGTAACACATTGCGTTTTTGGCGTGATGAAGCGACGGGCGACCTTTCCAAAATGGAACTTCAATTTAGTGTTGCAGATAAAGTGGTTTACCGACTGCTTGAAGATGGTACATACGAGTTTGAAGATATCTCTATTCCGGGCGAGTGGAAGCAAAAACCTTTAGTGGGTGATATTCAAGGCAGCTTCTCTATGTCGGCGAACAAGGTTGGCCTGAGCAGTCTTGAGATTGACCATATTGTGACTCTTCTTAAAGATAAGCTGAACTTTAGCCGAGACCTACGTGCTGGCGATCAGTTTGAAGTGCTTCAAAAAGCGCAATATGTTGATGGTGTTGCAACCGGAAAACGTGAAATTGAAGCAATTAAGATCATGAATCGTAACCGCGTTGTGTCAGCATACTTACACACTGACGGACAATATTACGATGCTAATGGCGATAGCTTACAACGTGCTTTCCAACGTTACCCAGTGAGCAGTAGCTGGCGCCAAAGTTCTCAGTTTAACCCTAAGCGCTTACACCCTGTGACTGGCCGCATTTCACCGCACAACGGTACAGATTTCGCGACGCCAGTTGGTACGCCGGTTCAAGCAACGGGTGATGGCAAAGTGATTATGACGCGTAAGCACCCTTATGCGGGTAACTATGTGGTGATTCAACACGGTAGCACTTATAAAACGCGCTACTTGCACTTAAGCAAGATCCTTGTTCGTAAAGGACAAACGGTATCTCGTGGTCAACGTATTGGCCTATCGGGTAAAACGGGTCGAGTGACAGGTGCTCACTTGCACTATGAACTGATCGAACGTGGTCGCCCTGTTGATGCGATGAAAGCGAATATCCCAATGGCCGATTCTGTGCCTAAAAAGGAAAAAGCGACATTCACAGCCGCGAGAGATGAAGCCGACAAGCTATTGAAGGCAGCGTTAGAAACGCGCAATCTAGCAATGGTTAATAATGCTAGTAAGTAGCTAGCCATTAAACTGTTTTAAAGCCGCAAGAGCATCACAAAGCACAGTCAGTGTTAAGTGATGCTCTTGCGGCTTTTTAGTTCTCAATAGAAGGTTCGGTAAGGGTTTAAACTAAAGGCTCTGAGTGCGCGACATAGCTAACGATAGCTTCAGGCCGCATTGGAGGTGAGTAGAGGTAACCTTGGATCTTGTCACATCCCATCGCGTGCAGCTTTTCTAATTGCTCACGCTTCTCAACACCTTCCGCAACCAAAGATACATCGAGTCTATGGGCCAGTTGAACAATCAGCCATACTACGCTCTCTGAGGTCGAACTAGTTAACAAGTCTCGAATAAAGGTCGCATCAATTTTAATGCAATCGATAGGGTAGCTGTGGATGTAGTTCAAACTGGAGTAGCCTGTACCAAAGTCGTCGAGTGCAATCGTGAAGCCTTGTCCTCTCAGAAAGTTAAGCGCGGATTTTGTCTCTTGTGTTGGCGATAACAGAACGGTTTCGGTTAACTCGATAACAAACTCATTCGCCTTAAAATGGTGCTGTTCAATGGTTCGAGTCAGGTAGGATATATAACGTTTCGAATCAGTAAGCTCGTGCGCAGAGCAGTTGATTCCAAGTTTAACCTTGTAGCCCAAGCCTTGCTCTAGTGTGGTTTTAGCGCGGCACACCAATTCAATAATGCGTTCACCTAATTCGACAATCAGCCCTGACTCTTCTGCCACTTGAATAAACTCTACGGGTGAGATGTCTCCATGTCTGGCGGTTTTCCAGCGAGTCAGTACCTCGAAATATTCCCATTGCGTTTCACCTTGACCCACAATCGGCTGTACCACTACGTACATTCCATTGCTGTCGGGGATATAGCTTTGTGAAATTGGGTTTTCCAGCTCACTTCGTAGCGCTGCGACTAGCTCGGTTTTTCTTTGGTAACGAACTCTTAAGTGAGTGTCATAACATTGAATATGAGTATCTTGGCTGTGTTTACACTCTTTAAGCGCCAAGCTGGTATTGAAGATGATTTGCTCAACGTCTTTGTTGTCTCCATCCGAGCTGGCAATACCGATGCTGACGTCGAAATCTATCTTGATATCAACGCTACTGTAGCCCTGCTTAATTTTGGCCAGTATTTGTTCGCACACGGCTATCGGATCAGAATGGTAGGTGATGAAGGCGAACTCGTTGCCAGCAGTCCGGAAAGTCAGGTTGCTTTCAGGTAAAGTTCGGCGCAATATTTCTGCGACAAACTGCAGCACCTTGTCACCAATATAATTACCGTGCATATCATTAATGGCTTTGAAGCTATTGATATCGAGTAAAGCCAGTGTAAACGGAGTGACGCTCTGTTGAGTAATCGACTCTAAGGTATCTGATAAACAGCTTCGGTTGAGTAACCCGGTTAGGCTGTCGTGTGACACCTCATAACTAAGCTGATTTACAAGTTGTTCGGAACGATCGTTAAACCACATTTCACGCAAGGTGTGGATGATGATGTCGGCGAACAATTGATGGTGCTTTACCACGTCTTGTTGCTGGTCAGGGCTAAGAGGCGAGGTGAACGTTGAAAACAGCACGCCCATCACTTCGCCACTTTGAGTTTGAGTCGGGATCGCGATGGAGTTTTGTGAGGTGATTTCCTGCCTAAATGCCGATGTTGGCAATGACTGGACGATGTACTGAGAAAATGAGCAATCTGGGTGTCTTTGATTGACGGCTTGTTGGTAGATGTGACCATGGCGCGCATTGATTTTGTCATGTAATACATGATCAGAATGGGCGATCACCAAAGGAACGGTTTGGTCAGGGAAGTACTTCTTCTCAATGATGCTAGTGTATTGAGTATCAAAGGTCTGATGTAAAGTAAGCACAGCTGACTCTAAAAGGTCGATACCTTCCAATTTCAGCAAACGGCCAATGCGCTCTGTGTCTATCATGCTATTGTGCGTATGTTGAGTCATAGCCCCCCCCCTAGTTAACCAGATTCACTGTGTAAGCGGTATACGTATTATCTTGTATATGTGCGAACTTGTATAATCTATATGCGTCAAGTTTATTATTGGCCGTGTTGTATAACTTTTCAAATTAAAATGTGACTTATTTCACAGAGCTTGCGTGCTACGCTCTTTGTCTAGCCTGTCTTTCAGATGGTCCAAAAAGAGCTTGGTTCGCGTGTGCGAGTAATCAAGCTTAGGGTAGTACGCGTAAACCATCACTTCGTCGGCGGTAATATTTGGCAATACTGGAACTAATGTCCCTTGCTTTAGATCCTCTTTGATCATCGCTTTGATGGTTAACAGTACGCCCATTCCTCGCTTCGCAGCATGAAACAAAGCCTCTGGATTGGTGGTCGCAAAGTTACCGTTTAACGTTATTCGCTGCCCTTTGGTGAGCGCTACTTCACGGGTCGGACGCTCTCCCCAAATTAACGAGTTGTGTTGCTCCAAATCTTGCTCGCAAGTGGGGTAGCCGTGTTTGGCAAGATAGCTTGGTGCTGCATAGAAGCTGGCTCTGTGTTCAAACAGCGGTGTTTTCTTGAAGCTTAATGAGTTGAGTTGTTCTAGTTCACGACTGATTACCAAGTCCAAGCCAAGCTCGGGTAATTGACCGGGCGTAGTGGTGATGAGTTGTACCTTAATATCAGGGTACTTTTCTAAGAAGTCGTCCATGTATTGCACCAGAAACTTAGAGCCAACCGCAATCGTAGCGCCGATCTTTAATAGGCCTGCTGGGGTTTGGTTAACCGAGCGAGTCTCATCAATAATGGACTGCCAATTGTCGAGCTGATCCTTGGCTCGCAGGTAAAAGAGCGCACCTGCTTCGGTTTGGCTAATTGATCGCGTGGTACGCTTTAACAGTTGGGTGCCGATGCGCTCTTCTAACCAGTTCACTCTTTTACTGATCGCCGAGCTGGTGGTGTTCAGCTTTCGAGCAGCACCATTGAAGCTGCCTTCTTCGACTACTCTGACGTAGCTTTTTACGTTAAGAATCCAATCCATATTATTTCCTGCTGGGACTTAATAAAATTCCAATTTAGCTAATTATCAATTATTGGTTTTGAATGTAAACTCGTCTAATGAACAAATATCAAACGAATAGGGAATTTTTTGAGCCAATCGACCTTTAAAAAAACACCGTTACTCTTAGCAATGATGATTATTGCTACGGGGCAGGTGGGTGTGAGCATCTACTTGCCAGCATTACCGTTAATTGCTTCTGATTTAAGTGCTACTCAAGTAGATGTACAGCTTCTCGTCACGCTGTTTCTGGTGGGTTTTGGCTTGTCTCAGCTATTTTACGGACCGATGTCCGATGCGGTGGGAAGAAGACCTATCTTCTTGTTAGGTCAGGGTGTTTATTTGATTGGTACAGTCGTTTGTGTTGTGTTTTCTGACAATATGACGGCGCTAGAAGTTGGTCGCTTGCTGCAAGGTTTAGGGGCGGGCAGTGCCTCGGTTCTTGGGCGAAGTGTGCTTCGTGACAGCTATGATGGTTCACAGCTTACCAAAGCGTTGTCTTATATCTCGATCACCGCGTCGATTATGCCGATCATCGCGCCTGTATTTGGTGGCTGGATTTCATTCCACCTTGGTTGGCAGGTGGTGTTCCTTTTCGTTCTATTGTATTTACTGGCGATATTCACACTGGGTTACTTCGTGTTGCATGAAACTCTGCCATATGGGAAGAGCCGTTTTGAAGTCAGCCAAGTGGTAAAGAACTACGGACGCTTGTTAACGAATCGCCAAGTGATAAGCAGCGCCAGTTATAACTGGATGAGTTATATGGCGAGTTTGGTATCGTTATCTTTATTCCCATTCTTAATGCAAGAGCAATTGGGGCTGACCGCCGCTGAGTATGGTTCATTGATGATTGTCCCTTCGGCAGGCTTACTGATCGGTAGCGTTGCTTTGAACTTGCTCAATCGTAGGTTTAGCACTCCGCAATTGATGAGCCTTGCGATTTTGATTATTTTGGCTTCGGGAACTTGGCTTCTTACTCATGAGTTATCCATCTTTAACTTGGTTTGGGCGTTTACTTGGTTGGCGATAGCACAAGGCATTTCGTTCCCATTATCAATCAGCATGTTATTAGAACCTCATAAGAAGCAAGCGGGCGCAGTATCGGCATTGTCGGGCTCTATTCAGATGTGTTTAGCGGGTTTATTGGGTGGGTATCTAGTAGAGAGTTGGGTCACGACTCATCTACAGTTAGGCGTGTTCTACCTCATTATTGGCGCAGCCATGGGCGGAGTGCTTTGGTCTTCAACCAAAATGAACAACAAAGGCGATACTGTTGAAGTGGAATATAGCTAAACACTAAATTCACTATCGTTTAACGCACCATCGTTAATACGTTGTATTTGTGCTGATGGTTTTCTACAATGCTTCGGTCCATTGAATAGGTAAAAACAAAATGCAGCAAAATGAATTTGAAGTACTGGTAAAAGCTATCTGCGCACTAGATGGCCTGCCTCAAGCGCTTGAGCTATTGAAATCCAATGAGGATACAGAAGTCGCTGAGGCTGCTGCATCACTGACTGGTCAATTTGCACTTGCTGAAGTGGAAGGCGAAAAGCGTATTTACCACGTGACGCTTCAAGAAAATGAACAAGGCGAAGAGCAAGAGTACATCGAACATGTTATGAATGAAGGCGATGACTTAATCAAATTTGCAGCTTGGTTCTTTGAAACGATGTTTGAATTGAAGCAAAAAGACACATACCAAATTGCCGGTAAAACTTACAGACAGCCAAAGCGCAGCTAGGTTTCTCAGTAAAGCATTTTAGAAAGCAGCTCTATTGAGCTGCTTTTTTTATCAGTGTCTAAATCAATGTCTTGGGTTGTTATTAGGAATGGAGCATTAAGCTCAAACCAGAATTTAGGTTAACTCATTGATATACAAAAACAATGCTGATTAACACAGAGACAAAATTAGGCTAATTGCAAATGAATGCTTAATATTGCATTAAAGTGTGATTTAGATCTTGTTTTTGGGCGTTTTAAGTGTAGAATCCGCGCTAAAGAAAGTTGATTATGTGCGGAGATAAGCATGAATTACGAACTAGGCCACGCATACCTTGGTCAAATGGCAGCAAAAAACATGATGCACGAAGCATTGTACGGCACTTCAAAGCCAAAGAAACCATCGTTCTTTAAGCGAATGATGAAGAAAATGGCTAAATAAGCATTTTCAAAAACGGAATTTTAAAAGGCCTTAAACTCGATGAAGTTTAAGGCCTTTTTCGTTTTAGCGATTGGTGAAAGTTATCGCTTTGTTTTGTTGTGGATGGACACAAAAAATACCAATTAAGCTTCTGACTAATGGCTTTTAATGAACTCAGCCAGCAGATTGATTGGATAAGTCGACCACATTATTAGGGATGCTATCTAAGCCATTCTCTTTCATCCACGCTTCTAAGTTATCGGCACCACCGATGTACTTACCATCAAGCCAGATCTGCGGGACGGTGACCGGTGTTTTCTCACCAATGTGTGCTTTTACCTCTGGAATCATACGGTACAAAGCGGCGCTGTCTTTTACGACATCGTGGTATTGGTATTCAACACCCGCTTCATCCAGCATTTTCTTCGCTTTAACACAGAATGGGCAGGTCGCCTTACCATAAACGATGTTGCCTTTTAGGCTGTCTCGTTTGGTCCACTCTTTGATCACCGATTGGATTAACACACCGCGATTCAGCGCTTCACCTTGGCTGACCACTTTGCCTTCAACAACAAGGATTGGAGCATGCCAAGAGCCTAGTTTTAGCGGCTCCCACCAGTGAGACAACCAATCTTTCACTTCCAGTTCGACATCGACATCGGCCAATTCATTCTCAAAAGTATCCTTCAGAATGTCTTTGGTAAGGGTACATTCCCCACATGGGATATTAACTTTAAATGGACCCCAGCTGCCTGCCCAACGGTATAGTGTAATCTTGACTGGTTTCTTCATGGTTACGGCCTCGTTTGAATTCTCTTATCCATATAGAACGGACAGTCGAACTATTTATTTCACCAACCTTAAACTTTCTTCACTTTCGAAGGTTTTTTGGTTTCCCAGTGCGTTATAAATGCAACTGACGCAATAATAATAGCAGCACCTAGCCATAAACGACCCGGTGGAACCCAACTAAACACAATCCAACCTGCTAAAACATTTAGCGGTAATTTGGCGTGGTCAAAAGGTTGCACAAACGAAGCATCAGCGACTGAGTAGGCTTTTACAATCGCCCATTGAGCGAGTGCCGTCATAACACCGATAACAATCAAGATAGCCCAAATTGTACCGCCGCTTGGCGTCTGCCAATCTGGCGCGGCAAGCAGGATGTTAAATGGTGTGATTAATAGCAGCAGGTAAACCACCATGGTTGAAGGGCTGTCTTGTGAAGAGAGCTTTTTCACCATCAGTGAGTAGCATGCCCAGAAGAAAGCGGCACCGACTGGTAATAACGTTGCCCAGTTAAAATCTTCAGCCCACGGCTCTAGAATCACCATCGCACCCACGAAGCCTGCTAAGGTCGCGCCCCAGCGAGCAGCCCCAACTTTCTCTTTTAAGAAAAGCCCTGAACCAATGGTTGCAAACAATGGCGATGTCATGAGAAGGGCAATGCCTTGCCAAATTGGTACTGGGTAAGCCAGTGCCCATATCCAAAGTTGAATACCAATAACAGACAAGAAGACACGGAATACGTGCAATTTGAGGTTGTCGGTTTTTAGCGCGCGGCGAATACCCAGCGTTTTTAGGTAAGGAAGAATAGCGAATAACGCGATGGCGTATTGAATGACGGCAACGGTGGTAGAAGTAAGTCCGAAATGAATGCTAGCAATTTGAGTTAGGCTGTTAATAACGGCAAAGGCTAGGCCTGCGGTTAGCATCCAGCTAGCGCCTTGGATCGGATGGTGTTGTGACATGATGCTTCTAATTATTTGATGTGGTTCACCTATGATACGGATTTAGCACCACTTAACCAGAAAAAGCATTGATGAAGTCAGTCAGAATATTTGAATATGAAAAAAGGTTGAGCCATTGCCCAACCTTTTTAGTCTGTGTCTAAAGTCGATTTAGATTAGAAGTCGTAACGTACACCTAAGCGAAGAGAGTCTTCACTTTGTGTTTCTAAACCTGCAACTTTTACGTCGTCTAGATTGTTTAATTGGTAAGCAACGTATGTACGGATAGATTTGTTGAACTTGTAAGTACCAGTCAGCTCAAAGAAGTCAGCTGTGTCTACAGTTAAATTCTGTGTCGCGTCTTTTTCTTGTTTTTGGTACAAACCTGCCAGTTCAAATTGGTCTGTTAGCTTGTATTTAGCAGCAACTTCCACACCAGAGAACTCAGTTTTTGCTTTGTCGTCTAGGTCACCCATTGTGTAGGTTGCACCTAGGTATAAAGCATCCATTTTGTAGTTAATACCAGCAATCAATGCTGTAGCTGAACCATTACCAGTACCGTTGTCGTTACCTGAGTAACCAAGACCGAAACCTAAGCCCATCGGTAGTGTGTAAATGCCAGAGATACCGTAACCGTCAGTATCTTTGTCTTCACCAGCAATCAAACTTGCTTTAAGAGAAAGTGCGTCTGCGTCGTAAGCGTATACAAACGTGTTATTGATTTGCTCGTCACCTGCATTGATGAATGCTTTTTGGTCACCAGAGTAGATAGTAACATCCGACATTTCTGAGATTTGAGCTGCAGCTGTATCTTGACGACCTACTGATACTGCGCCGAAGTTACCTTCAAAACCTGCATACATGTAACGTTGCTTAAAGTTTTCAGTCTTACTGTTATCAGCAGAAGATTTCACGCTTTGTTCTGCTTCGTAGAAACCAAAACCAGATAGGTCGCTAGTGATTTCTGTAGTACCACCCACATTCAAACGAACACGGCTTTTGTTTTTCATCGTACCGTCGATTTCAGCACCACCTGAACCAATGAAATCACCACGGAATTCCGCACGACCGCCAATTTTAAGTTCTGTGCCATCAGAGCTGTAAACTGTTGCTGCTAGAGATGAACCTGAAACTAGTGCCGCTACCACTGCAGAAGCTAGAACTGCCTTTTTCATAATCACTTACCTTGTATTTTAAAATCCGTGAGCAATGTGCTCTCCGTTTCGATATGAAGCTAATTTAGAGCAGATAAATTAAGCTTTCATTTCCATAAAATTACATTTTCGTGAATGGGGAACTTTTTTAAGTGTTGATTTTATTGCACTTTTATTTCATGCGACTGAGTGTTCTATGAATAGTTATACAAGTTGCGTGTATTTCAAAGGTCACATTAGCAAGTTTTACCTTGGAATCACGTATGTCGATGGTGGTGAATTTTGGCTGCGCTGAGAGCTTGTTAATCTGATTAACTGCTTGTACTGGTAAGGATATCCTCTATGATGCAAAAACTTAGAAGAGAATAGATTCTGCTCAACAATATGGAGACGTTGGATGAAAACAGAGTACTTAGGCGATGTTTTACAAGGTAGGCAGGTTATTGGCTCCTTGAATGTTGAAGACCTACCCGTTGGAGAGCACCAGTTTTGGTTTCAAGTCACCAGTGATGGGCTAGGGCAACCTAAGAACATGCCGGTTTCTGTTTTCAAAGGCAGTCAAGAAGGTCCTAGTTTGATGATCACCGCCGGTATTCACGGTGATGAGCTAAACGGAGTGTTGGCTGCACAGCAAATTATCAGGGACTTAGTCGGTAAAACGCTCAAAGGCACGGTAACGATTGTACCTACTGTGAATCTGTCTGGCTTGCTGAACCATAGCCGTGATTTCATCTCTTCGGATCCGGGTTCTTGCCCTGCTAATCTTAATCGACTCTTTCCGGGTGACGCGAATGGCTTGGCTGCGGAGCGCTTTGTTGCGTCTTTGTGGGAGCGTTTGCTTAAGCATAATGCCACCTTCGCCGTTGACCTCCACACTCAAACTCGTGGCGCAGTTTATCCACTTTATGTGTTTGCTGATTACCGCATAGAACAATGTTTGGAGATGGCGAGGCTGATGCAGCCCGATTGTGTTCTGAATGACCCTGGTGACCCAGGTATTTTGGAAACGGTTTGGAATCGAAGTGGAATTCCGAGCATCACGGTGGAAGTTGGGATGGGGAAATTTACTCAGCCTGACATGATTCAACGAGCGGTAGACGGTGTTTTTAACATGCTATCTTATTATGAAATGTTCGAGGTTGAAATAAATCATCCCGAGAAAATGCAGCTGCCGAGCATGGATTGGATCGAGGGTAATGATGTGGTTTCTATCCGCGCTGATATTGGTGGCTTTGTATTGCCGCAGGTTGAGCTTCTACAGAGCGTAGAGCAAGATGATTTATTGGCCATTCAATATGACGCTTTTGGTAATGAGTGTCGCCGTTATCACGCGCCGTCTGTCGGACGTGTCCTTAGCTATAACGTGGATGCGCTAAGGGAGCCGGGTGCGCTTGTTTGTCGCTTGCTGAGTTAAGGCTCAGTCGGTTGGACGTTTCCGTGTTAATGCACTGTGTTGTTATCTAAAACACGTAAAAAAAGACCGAGCTAGGCTCGGTCAAAGGACAGTTGTCTAGAGTAAGCACGTCTTGGACTCATCGAGAGAACTGCTTTTAGAGTAGCGAGGCTAGATTAAGAATCCATTGCAAGATAGTGACACTTCGACTGCTTTTCTATTTCAAAAATAATATTGAAAACATTATCTTAAACTCATCAAAAACCCGACTGCGAGTTACGCGAGTCGGCTTTTATTCACTTCTCTTTCGAGTCTTTATCTCTATCTACGCACGATTAAAAAGCGTCATCCACGATATCTTTAAGTCGGTCGTAAGGCACATACCCTGGTAAAACATTTTCGTTCATCATCATGGTTGGAGTGCCCGTTAAGCCGAGTGCACTGAACGTTTGATGGTTAGTGGTTAGAACCTGGTTTTGTTCTTGAGTTGTTTTTAGTTCCGCCTCTGTTCCCGTCTTCTTGGCAACGGCTTCTAGTGAGCTTTTCGAGTGAATACCGCTTTTCGCCATCAGCAATCTATCAACTTCAGGGAATGCTGCTGGGTTATCTTTCCATACTTTCATCGCGTATAGCGCCGCGTTGGTGTCTAGCCCTGCAACTTGTTGTTGCTTAAACGATAAGTACACGTTGATCACTTTAATGTCGCTGTTTTCAGAGGCTAATTGAACCAAGCCTTTTTCCAAGCGCTTACAGTAAGGGCAGTTGTAGTCAGTAAAGTTAACGATGACTGATTTGCCATCCGGATTGCCCGTGATTGGGTGAGCGTCATTGTTGTACAACCAATCATGGCTTCCTGCTTGAGCTTTCTTCGACTGTTCTTGACCTGCTACGTACTGCTCTAAACTGGTATGCAATCCAGAGATCGTCGATGGATTTTCCTTCAGGAATTGATTAATTTCTTCAAGTTGTTGAGTTTGTTCTTTGTTTAATTCTGCGAAGGCATTAGTACTCATTAATGAGCCTATAATCAGTGCGCTTATCAGATGCTTTTTCATATTGTCTTTTCTCAAATTCGTGATAATCGTGAGCGCTTATTAGGTTGCGCTCACATTAATATTGTTTGTTAAACTGGCTGAGTCGGTTTATTCACTTAGCTTTGCTCTGTTTTTCTTTGTGAGCGATTTAGGCAAAGTAGGTTCTTAACCACAGGCCGATAGGGGATGTAACGCCGGTTGCGATACTGCTAATCTTTCCATCTTTGATGATGACAATACTTGGCGTGACATTGACTCCCCAACTTCTGCTGATCGATCCAGAGAGATCATTGATCACAGGGAAGTCATACTCTTTCGCCTCTAAGTAGCGCTGGACACGTTCGTCTGGACCAGACGATAGAGCGACCGAAACCACCTGATGGGAATCGCTGAAGCTATTGATGGTTGGGCTTACAAATTTGCAGGCACCACACCAAGTCGCCCAAAAATAGACAATGACTGGCTTACCATTTTTGCTTAGCTCAATAACATCAATATCTTCGCCTTGGAGCGATTGACCCACAATTGGAATCGCATCGCCCTGAGGCATACTTCTGCTGTGATAAAAGTCCATGGCGAACGAAACCACGCCAACGATCAATATCATTGAAACCAGTTCCTTTCCCCACTTCTTAAGACGACTTGGCTTTTTGGCCTCACCCTTTACAGCGTTGTCTTCAGTCGTGCTAGATTTCTCTTCATTGTTGGGAGTCTTCATCAGTTATCTCGCAGCATCGATGGCTTGAACGACAGTGTCACTGTTCAGAATGACAGGCATTGGAATACCGCTTTTATAGCTCGGGCCGTAGACGATATTAAATGGCACACCAAATCGCCCATTACTTTGTAAGTATTGAGTGACACTTTCACTTGGTGTTGTCCAATCACCTTTCATCAAAACAATGTCATCATGCTGTAGGTGGCTGTAGACAGGATCTTGAAGGATTACACCGATCTTGTTGGCTTTACAGGTGATACACCAATCAGCAGTCACATCAACAAACACCGTTTTGCCTTCATCAACGAGCTGAGGGATTTGCTTCGCATCCAGCTTTTGCCAAGCGAGATCGTCAACAATCGGAGTCGCCCAGTTATCAGCGGTGACACTACCGACGATCAATGCAGCACCAAACACCAAGGTTGTGGTTGCGACGATAGGAATAAGCACCTTGCGACCCAACTTACGGCCAATCCAAATCAATACTGAAATCACGATAAATAGCGACAGCAGGATAGTTGGGAATTTACCAATGAATGGGCTAAGGAGGCTTGTTAGCCATAGGCTGGTAATGAACATCATTAAGCCAAATACCAGCTTAACTTTGAACATCCACGCCCCAGGCTTTGGAAGCAATTTGGTTAGGCTTGGGAATAGCGCAAAGATCAACCAAGGCGCACTCATACCGATACCAAGCGTGATGAAGATAGCCCATAACTCTTGGTAGCTTGCTCCAAGTGCATACGCGACAGCGGTTCCTAAGAATGGCGCGCTACACGGCGTTGCTAACAGCGTTGCAAACATGCCTTGAACAAAGTGGCCTGAATGTGAGTCATCGCCTTTGGTTGCCATCCAGGTGTTTAAACCTGATGGTAGTCTGAATTCGAATAACCCAAGCAGGTTAATCGAAAACAGCAAAGTGATGATCAGCATGAACCCGATGAACCAAACATTTTGGAACTGGATTCCCCAGCCAATTGCATTACCACCCATTTTTAGAGCGGTCATACCTAGGGCTAACAGCGCAAATGATGTAATGACACCTGACGCAGAAGCTAAGAATGAGAGTCGAATATGACGATTAGATGCACCTTGGTTTTGAATGATGCTGTTTAATTTCATTCCTAAGACTGGCAACACACATGGCATGATGTTGAGGATCAAACCACCAATTAAAGCGAAGCCTATCATCGCCAAAAAGCCGTTGTTGCTTGTTTGGTAAGCGATCGGTTCTGAGCCAACTTTGGCCGTCATCTCTTCGGCGAAATTAGTGTCTGAAACGGTGACACTCACGTTACGGTCCGTTAAGTCGACTTCACCTATCCAGTTGCTCACATCAAATACGGCCGTCATTGTATTGTCTGTGATGTGGACGCTTGGTTGAGAGAAGAAGTCATCAATCACTTCTTGCCCGTCAATCAACACCATCGGCTTATCCCAGCCATTTTTACTTGTCAGCTGAGTAACCAGTTGCTGCTTGCTCTTGTCCCAAAATAGACCATTGACTGAAGTGCGATTAGCTTCTCGTGGAGATTGGCTCATGCCTTGGTTGAACAAGAACATCGCTTCTTCATCGAGCGCTAAAGTTTGTGGGTCAATCGGCAGTTCGATATCGTAATCGGTTAACACACAGATATTGGTACACGACGGAAAGGTAAACGATGCCCTGAATATCGCAGGCTTCGTGTTGTCTTTCAGGGATAAAGTGACAGGAAAGCTGACATGTTTTTTGTAGCCTAACGTCATGACGTCAAGCTGCTCGTAGTATTTAGGTATCGGCCAGTGCCACTCTACTGACTCAATGTTTGTTGAACCAGACCAGTCCCAGCTTGGCGGAATGCCACCTTCGCCTGGGCTGCGCCAATAGGTTTTCCAGTCGCCGTCGAGCACGACATCGAGCACGGTTTGGATCTTAGAGCCGTCATCCGACTGTTCACCCGTCGACATCATTCGCATTTTAACAGGCGGATGCTCAGGCACACTAAGCCAGCCCGTTGTCTGTGCCAAGGCGGTAAATGACGTCATAACCAAAAGGGCAGTGACTAAGGTTTTCGCGCATGTACGCATAGAGAATGCCAATGAATCGACAAACTTAGTTAGTAGTGTGTTGTACACAAATGTATCTCCAAAAAATAAATAAAAGGGTGTAGTAGCCCGGTTATTTACTCTCTAAATATACAGTGCTTTAGATGCAATCGGTGTTTTGTCGGTCGAGTAGAGCGATGATTGTCTCTAGATAATCTCGAGATGTGAGGAGGTAAGTTAAACGCAACAGCAATAATAAGTACGAATGGGATCAGCCAGCCGGTTTTTGGGGCGGCAAAGGTCAGCATTTTTGAACTTAGGCTGCATGAACTTGAATTGGGGGACGTTAACATTTTTGAGGCTTCTAAGCCGAAAACACTGGCGTATAGAGTGGCCATTTTTTCTGAAGAAGCGATGTCGGTTTGAGGGTTACTGGTTTCTGTATGAGTTTGTGCGCCAACTAGGACTGATTGACCATTAGCGGATGCAGATAACGATACTTTCTTTACGGCCAGAGTGCTCGCCAGACAAGTTACGATAACCAGTCCGGTAAGGAAGAGCGCCCAAAGCGAATGCTTTTGTCGGCGGTTCTTTGTGGATAAGAAAAGTAGTGATGTGTTCAGCAAATTAGTCAGTAATCAAATTTGTTATTAGTTAAAGCCAGCTCATTGAATTGTGGCTAGCTTAGATAAGTTCTCTTCGCGCCACAAGTCATAAAATGGTTAAAGTGAAACTATGTATAAACGCGGAAAACGGCAGGTACACGATAAACGACGCATAAACACCAATTCACGCGAATACGACCTAGAGTTCTAGCTAAAGTTCACAACAACTGAAAGTTATCGCTAATTATTCTGTATCGAGTGGTCTAACCAAGATGAGGCGATACAAAAAAGCCCAACAGATCGTCAGTGAACGTGTTGGGCTTTAATCATTGGTGCTATTGGAAAGGCTTAGTGAGTGCGGCGAGGGCCGTTACGTACCAAGTCTTTACCGTTATCAAACACCTCTTTGGTGATCCAGCGAGCAAGCAGAACTTTGTGGCTGCTATTGAATACAGCAACGAAGTGACGACCATCTGAATTATTGGTTGCCATGCCTACACCTTCAACGCCTTCAAGGCCTAAACCGCCAGCTTCCACTGAAATTAGGAATTGCTCTAGTTCTTCTAGAGACTCAATAATATCAAGTTCGTTGTTCATTTTTATGCTCTCTTGCTGTGAGCCAACATCGTATTTAGGGCGCTTTAGTGCTGTGCTCGAATGAAGATATTGGCTGTTGTTCTTTGTTGGATGCGTACTCTACAGGTCATAAGAGGGGATTGGAACTCTCAAATATTAGAAGCAGGCTGATAATTTGCGAATTTTTAACATAACATACGTTTAAATGCTTGTTATCCATATTCTTTTTACTACTATTTATAGGGTCAATTTAGACAGTGATAGGAATTAATATGATGAAGGTTTGGCGTTGTCTATTGTTAATGTTGGCGTTTGTCGCATTTGGAAGTTATGCGCAGAGCGTTGAGAAAATCGCAGAAGTACAAGATCAGTTAATGCTCGATCTAGCAACATTAGAAACGGCGCATGATGCTGAGAAGCCCTTTCTTGAAGATATCTTAAGGCGTAAGAATCAGGGCCTACGCGAAGAGATTTTTTCACAGCTATCGTCAGATAAAAAAGAGGGGCTGGATGTCACTCTTGCTCAGCAGGTCGAACTGCTACAAAAATTGCTGTCGTTGAATGAAACTAAAATCGTTTCAATGAGTAAAGAAAACCGTTCAGCTGAAGGTGACGCTAAAAAACGCCTTGAATTGCGTATTCAAAAACGAATCGGAATGATGGATGTCTATTATCAGCAGCTTGCTAAGACATTAGATTGGTCGAAAGAGCGTGATGTTGATGTTGCGGTTCCTGAAGGTGAGCTCAAAACGGCACTTGTTTCTCGTTCTCAATATCTTACTAATGCAATTCTATACACGGATACACAACGTCAAGATTTAGAACGCCGGTTATCTTATGTAAGTGAAGAAGAGAAAGCGACGATTAAAACTGAGCTTGAACGCTTCAGTGAGCGAACCAGTGTCATGGTGGCGAGCTTAGAAGAAACCATCACGCTAATGGAACCGTTTGGCGTGGATGTGACTTCGTACAAACGTGTTTTGCTAGCGACGACAGGTGACATTAACGCCGATGTGTTGGATGTTGATGTTGCACTGGAGCTGTTGGATGGTTGGCTTCGTTCGTTCAGTTCATGGGCTTTTGAAAATACCCCTTCTTTTATCGTTAAACTTGCTCTGTTTCTCGGTATTTTGTATGTAACTCGCCTTATTGCTAACGTGGCTCGCAAAACCGTTCGTAAGAGTGTTTCGCACTCTAAAATGGACTTCAGTGTATTGATGCAGGACTTCTTTGTATCCATCGCATCTAAAGCGGTCGTGTTTATTGGTTTGCTTATCGCACTGTCTCAAATAGGGATAGAGCTAGCACCTCTTCTTACTGGTTTCGGTGTAGCCGGTGTCATCATTGGTTTCGCATTGCAAGACACACTATCTAACTTTGCATCGGGTTTGATGATCTTGATCTACCGTCCTTATGACGTCGGTGACATGGTTAAAGTGGCAGGCGTGCAAGGCACGGTAAAAGACATGAGCTTAGTATCGACGACTGTTCAAACCATTGATAACCAACGCTTGGTGATCCCAAACAACAAGATTTGGGGTGACGTGATCAACAACATCACGGCAGAACGTGTAAGACGTGTTGATATGGTTTTCGGTATTGGTTATTCAGATGATATCGATAAAGCGAAAGCGGTATTGAACGACATCATTCTTGCACACCCTCTAGTGTTGAAAAAACCAGAGCATATGATCAAGCTTCATACCTTGAATACGTCTTCTGTTGATTTCGTAGTACGACCTTGGGTTAAGACTGATGACTATTGGGATGTGTACTGGGATGTAACGGAAACCGTGAAGAAACGCTTCGATGAAGAAGGCATCACGATTCCATTCCCTCAACGAGATGTACATATTTACAATCACGAAGAGAACTAAACGAAAGATCTAGTATGAAAAGCTATTACGAAAAAGCTAAGCATGGCTTAGAGCCATCATTCTTAATGTGATATCAAATGGACGCTGAACAAGCGTCCATTTTTATTGGCTGCCGCTTATGTTGAGCTTCATTCTTTTATGTCACTCAACCACCTTAGAATTACGTTATGATGGGGTAGGCTTAATCTGGAAAGTTGAAATCGAATGGACGATTCACAGCAAAAAACGAATACTAGAAATACAACGGTAAGAAAAGCGACGCGAATTGAAAGTGTTATGAACTCTGCGATGTGGCATTTAACTCAGAGAGACATGACGGAAAGCGAGTTAGTGGCGAAGCTCAAAGTGAAAACCGACAATCAAGAATGGATCGATGAAACGTTGAATACTTTGAAAGGCTTCGGGTATCTCAAGTCTGACCAAGTGTTTGCAGAACAATTCGTGGAACAAGCTTTCTCTGGTGAATTCGGTTCTCGATACATTGTCGAAAAACTGAAGAAGAAGGGGCTGACCGATTCAGTGATTTCTGATGCAATCCATAAAGTGTCGTTCGAAAAGTCTATTGATGAACAAACCATCTTGATAGACCGAATCAACCACTACTATTCAAGCTTTACCATGAGCCGTGAAAAGCTGGTTGCGACACTGCAAAAGCGTGGCTTTAGCTATCAACAAGTTAAGGTAGCGATTGACCAGCACCCACAAGCGCATCAACTGAAAAGTAACATTCAAATTAAGGCCGAGAAAGCCGATTTGGAAAAAGAGGTGCTCAAGTATGCTCGTAAAGGCAAGGGCCTGACCGCCATTCAGCAAGAACTTAGACAACGACAAATCGACACAAGTGAGCTGTCATCGCTCATCGACCGATTGATTAATGAAGAGCAGCTAGATTTCTATTCTTCTTGTTTAGAACAGTTGCAGAAGAAGCCTTATGACCTAAACGATCATAAAGAACGCTCTAAGGCTTACGCGATGCTAAGTCGAAAGGGGTTCTCTTCTGACGAGATCAAATTTGCATTGAGTGAAGATAACGAATAACTAAGCCGGAAAAATTTCCTATTGTAGTATGTTGGTTTGTCCTAAGTAACTATTGGACAGAAATCATTTTCGCAAAATTTAATATTAGCAATTCATGAATAACTTTTTATAAGGCAAACTTGTCAATTAGTGCGCCTTCGTACAGTGCGCACTTTGTCTGATTATGTTTAATAGTGCATATCTTATAAATGTAGTGCAAACTCTTGTATTTAGGGGTTTTATCATTGAAGTATCGCGAAATGAGTAAGAATTACATTTTTCGAGAATTAGAATGCCAAATGACCAAGGAAGAGGTCGCTGAACTGTGTTTTAAATCTGTGAGGACTGTCACGGGTTGGGATGAAGGTAACCCAATCCCTCCAGAGTGTAGAAGGCTTATGAGAATGGCCAAAGGTCGGGAGCTCAGCGTCTGTGAGGATTGGGAGCAATTCAAAATGTTGTATGACAGAATGGAATTGCCAACTGGACAAGTTGTCAGGCCACAGAAAATACTAGCAGGAATTGCTTTATTGGGGATTCAATCTGAATTGGAAATCAAGACCTCTACACAACTTCTAAAAATTGCTAGGTCAATATCGAGGTTAAAATAAAAAGAGGGCATTTGCCCTCTATTAAATAATCACTAACCCTAAAGCTTAATCATGCCTATTTCATCTTATTAGCTACTTCTTCAAGTGCCTCAATTAATGGTACTAAAGACAATAGGTGTTTTGATTCTTTTACACGTAAGCATATTTTCGAAAAATAATCAGGGTTAGCAACAGCGCTACAGTTAGATTTAGAATAGTTAATCCTTCTCTCTCTCAAGGCCTTCATAGCATATGCGGCATGAAATTGTGAATGAGTAAAATCAACATTATAACGGCCCATCAGTTCAGGGTCATCTTTGATGACATTATAATATTGAAAGTAGCTGATCAAAGGCTCTGCCTTTGCAAACCGAGGTATTGCACTAGAATTACCCAACAAAACAGTTTCGAAGCAACGACTTTGAACTACAGGAACAACATGTAATCGCTCAGGCAATTCAACTTTATTTACTTCATCCAATATGAATTGCTTTCTAACATCAACACTATCTTCATCAGCATCTAAAATTACAAAGAAGTAATCTACACTGCCGTCATCAGTGATATCAGTTATAGCATTCCCAATATGGCCTAATATAGAAGGGTAACCTTCACCTGAAAAAAAGAAGCACCCCGAACTAGATGCTTTAAAATCACTAAACTTAGTGAATGTCTCTAAATCAGGTATTATGTGCTTAACCCATTCAGGGTAGACTTGCATCTCTGACGAAAGTCCTTCTACTAAGAAATATAGCTTCATTCATACCCTCGATAGATATTGCTATTCATAAGTAAAAGGAAATTGTCATGATTACTATCAAAATCAAGCACTTCGCTTGCTGGGTATGTAGTTATGTCGCCGTTTTTTCCTCTCGATACAACTTTCCAAAAGCTCTTTGGTATATCATTGATCACCCTTGGGTGATGGGATGTAATGATTACTTGATTTGATGTTTGTTGTAATTCTGACAATATATCGGGTAAACAGTTAACACCTAAACTATTTTCAATTTCATCGATGATTATTGGTGAATTATTGTTTCCGAACTGTAATTCAGAAAGGAGCATCATAGCTTTAAACATCCCTGAAGATATCTGGGATTGATTTATTTTTTGGCCATTTTTTAAGTCTAGTTCAATGAATATGACTCGTCTTCCATCTGAACTTTCAGTATGAGTCTTTATTAAACGTGGAGTTATTTTTTTTACTTCTGGAAATATGTTTGTATATATGAATTCTAGTTCATCAAAAGCATCTTTATCATACTTAAATGCGTAATAGATCTTCTCTCTACATGTTAGTTCTTTAAATTGAGCTGATAGCTTCTTAATACTAAGGTTTCCGTTTCGAGCTAGTACTTCCTTATGAATTTTTCCGTCAATTAAAGGCACAGTCATGTTGTTTGAAAACAGTTCAGAGTCTACGGATATTAGTACAGCTGATGTTAACGATTTGAAAACGTCTTTTAGTTCAGTACTTTGTCTTAAAAGAAATAGTAAGCTTTTATCATCATCTAAACGTGGAAGCTCTTTCTCAGAAAAAATAACAGATTTTTCGTCTCTAGAAAAAATGGGGGTGCCGTCTATTGTCAGACTTTCATTGACAAATTTACTGAATACTTTCCCTTCTGCATCATACTCAATAGCTTGAGAAAGTTGTCCTTTCCAAAAAACATTTCTTTTTAGGTCATCTTCAAAATGCAAAGTCCACTCTATAGTTCTAGACTTTCCACCTTCAGCTAAACTTATCAAGCTACTTAAACCTGAAATGATAGTTGTCTTACCCGCACCCGAAACACCAACAAGAACATTAAGACGGTCAAAAGATACATTGTTAATTTTGACCTTGGAGCCGAGACTAGTTCCGTTTAAGTGCAGTTCTTTTATTATCATGATGTTTTTCCTAAATATTGAACTACTTACAGTTTAACGCAATCAGAACATACATCACAGTGAATTTGTAATGCTCTAAAAAGTAATATTGAATTGCGTGTGCCTATAGGTTGGTCGAATTTACCCCCGTGATACAACACGGGGATTCACGGCGAACTGCATTAGAAGAATGGATAACTTCTAGTAGGGAAAAACCCCATGAACAGGATATGAATGAGTAAAAGGTCTAGCTTACAATGGGGCAAAAATGAGTTATGTCACTACTCATTTTTGCCTTTTTCATTAGCATTAAAACTCAATCTATCGACCGTATTGCTCAATAATAAAGTGCTCAAAATCATCACACATTTGGTCATTCGACTTTGCATTATTCGCTAATTCAGTTGCTCCATCAACGATCGATACCTTCGCATTCAAATCCGCGACTGGTGCACGTTCTCTTGTCGACAGCTGTTTGATTTTTTGCTCCTCAATCGCCCAAGCCTCCTCTGGCGATAAGTTACACTCGTCAGCGAGATATTTGGCATTAAAACCTTCCCCAGTCAGGCTTTCGATTGTACCGTTATGGTTCACGCTATTGCCTTTATGCCAATAGTGTTTCGCCAACAAAGGCCCGATCTCTGGGTTATCTGTTAAGTAACCAAACTTGTCGGTGAAATAAGCTCGTGTTTGATACACCGCCATATGAGCCAATAGATAACCTTGGTATGAGCAAGATGCTTCATCAGACAATAAGTGAGGGATCGCCATTAGTGGACGAGGGCTGCAAGACAATCCAAGAATTGCCTTTTCACTGCTACGAGCAAGTGCCGTGATTTTTTCAGGCGTGAGGTCTTCATCAGCTAATTCGTGCAGGGCTCGCTCGAAATATGGAACCACAAGAATGCTGCGTTCTTGGTAAGCTCGGAAGGGCTGTTTATTGTCGATGATGGCTTTAATTAGATCATCTGGCACAGGTTGCCCGTCCGCATTTAGAGCGTACTGTTTTAGCCAGTCAGCGTCATTTAACAAGCTGTCGCAGAACATGGATTGTGTTTCAGCATAAGCCATCGAAGTCGGCGCAAACTCTTGAGAGAAACAAGGGGAGTTCATTTTTACATTAGCAAAATGCGCCGCGTGACCACCTTCGTGAAATAGTGTGTTAATCCCATCATAGCCACTGCCTATTTGATCGGGCTTAGCGTTGCTAGTGAAATTAACTTGGGCCGCAACCCAAGCATCTTGGTCATAGAAAGAAGGGATAGGGCCATGGCAGAAGCCATTAGGGTACTTACCTTTACGATCAAGCAGATCCAATTTTAATGTCGCTTGAGAGTATTCGATGTTGAGGCGACCAAAAGATTCAATCCAGCGTCGAAGTGACTTTGAGAACGGAACATAAGGATCAAGATCATTCATAACGTCACCTGCAAAAGAGTAGGTAAAGTTATGGGCTTGAAGTGCATTCTCGCCTTTCTGCTCTGCCAAATTGGCTAGGCTTTGCTGATGGCTATCACGCGTGCGTGCTTCGAAGTCATCCAGAATCGTAAACAGTTGTTCTGTCGTCATCTGTTCGGTTTTTACCACCGAGTAATCAAAGAAGGTTTTAAACCCCAGTGATTGAGCAAATTGGTTACGTTTTTTGATCAGCTCAATAAAGCCGTTAACCAGCAGCCATTGCTCTAAATCTAATAATGCTTGATGTGCAGAAAGCCTAACTTGTTCATTACCATTACTTCTAACGGCTGAACCTAAAACGGGCAGCGATCCTTCTGTTTCATCACCTGTTTCATTTACGTAAGTCATTACATGATTCTGTTTTTTCTCAAACAGTTCAGCCTCAAACTTTATGAGATCGGATTTAAGCTTCTGTGACTGCTCAGACTCAATAGCGTGAGATCTAAAGGTCGCCAACCAACCATTCAAGCCTGTCAGCGCACTCTCTTTTTCGAGAGGATCTTGAATTTCATCAATAGCAGCGAGTTGCGTTTCGATAGCAGTAATCTGTTCGGCAGAGCTTAGAAATTCCGTCCACTGAGTCTGCGCGAGTGTCGAACCATCGTGGTCGTCACTGATCCCCATATATGTATCCCAAAAGAAGTCTTCTTTCGCTTTATGAGTCGCAAGATACTTTTGATTCAATTGATTGAGATAGTTCGTTGCAGTCATGACATTCCTTGAAAATTAACCAGTAATTTCAAAATTATGACACATTCATTGAATGTATTTTGTGACGATAGATATAACTGAATGCAGTCACAGCCTATCGGTTTACTTTACAGCGTATTAGTGATAATTAACTGTTAATGGTTTGTTGTTTGCTAGTATTAACTAAAGAGAGTGTGCTGATTTCTCCGGTTTTTTATTGAGTAAATTGATGTTCTCAAGGTCAGCGTTTTTGTAAGGAAGAGGTTTAGGATGGATCCTATTTTATATATCGAAGTTGGTGGTGTTGTGTGGCAAGTATTCCCTGATGGGACTTGGCTTCAATTACCTGCTACGCAGCCAAAAGTTGAAGGCGTGCAAGTCGTCAGCATTGAACCTCAGAATTTACAAGAGGCTCAGCCCCTAACCGAACCGCAAATCGCCGCAGTTGAACAACAGTTGGAAAAGGTGGTCACCGAACTCGTCAACAACATTGAAAGCGCACCTCAACAGCCTAACTCAGTAAATGACCAACCTAGTTCCAGCGCCTCTTTTATTGTTTATGTTCGTTCCACCTTAGATGAAACGCTCGCTGAGGCGGGTTTTGATACGCGTCCTGCAGAATATGCCGACGAAGATACAACCTCGAATGAGGGTAACCTTGATATTCTGTTACCTAGTGCACTATTAACCGTTGATATTTTGGATGGTGGAGACGGTTACGAAAATCAGTTTGAAGTACCAAGTGTCACGATTACGGGCACGGCAGTGGATGTTCGAGACGGGCGTACCGTTGTTCTGACCATCACTGATGTTAACGGAAACACAGTAACCACCACAGCCATCACAAGCGATGAAACGTATGTCGTCAATGGCGTCGACCTCTCTTCATTGGAGGAGGGGGATCTTCAAGTCGATGCTGTCATTGCTGATGATTTTGGCAATAGCATTGCAGCTAACGATTCCACAATCAAAGACACATTAGCCAACATTGAGGTTGACTTCGATGGCTTTGGTGATGAGTTTTACAATCAATTTGAAATATCGAATGGGGAGCTAGTTGGTACGATTGCCAATGTAGAAGATGGGCAAACCATCAACATTTCAATTACCGATAGCCAAGGAACGATACAAGAATACACAACGGAAGTATCCGGCGGAACTTGGACTCTGACTCTTCAAGACTACTCAAGCTTTGCAGAAGGTGAGCTAACCGTTGTTGCCAATACTATCGATATTGCTGGAAACCCTACAACAGCGACCGACACGATCGTGAAAGATACGCTAGCGGACATCACCGCTGCGGTTGATGATGGTGGCGACGGTGTCCTCAATAGCTTCGAAATTCAGTCGGCTAAATTCTTTGGTACGGTACAGAACGTAGAAGATGGCCAAACGGTCAATATTCGTATTTCTGACAGCACAACGAATGTCATTGTTCTGACGGCAACTGTGATTGATGGTGCTTGGTCAGTTGAAGGCGTGGATCTAACCAGCTTTTCCGATGGTGGCATTCAAATTGAGGCTGACACTGTTGACGTTGCCGGTAACCCTGCTTCTGCAATAAATAGCGCAGGGCAAATTGTTATTGATACTGTTTCGCCTGTTATAGACATTGATACGCTAGACGGTTTTAGTATTTTGGCATTTCGTGGCGGCCAACTTACAACCATGCAAGGCACAACCAATGTTGCCGAAGGTCTTCCTGTTTATATTGAAGTTAATGATGGCTCTCAGACTCTTGTGTTTGAGGGTGTTGTTGATGCATCAGGTAATTGGGTTGTTGAAAATATAGATGTCTCGTCCCTAAACTTGGCGTCAGAATGGACGGTTGATGCCAAAGTTTTCAATACGGTAGGCAATCAAGCTATCGATGATATGCCAAGCATTATACTGCCCGAGTCGGTTGTGTTCTCAGAAACTGTTGTCGGGATTTTTGGAAATCAAACTCAGACCTCTGATATTCGCATCGATTATGCGGACTTCTCTTTTAGCGATGATCAAAGCATCGCAGAGTCACTAACTTCTCAAACCCTATCGATAACCGTTGCTGTATCGGCTGATAAACAAAGCCTCATTGGCACACGAAGCGATGGGCAAAAAGTATTCGATGCGTCAATTTCCGGCAGCAACGTAAATATCAATTTTTATAAGGCGATTGATCAGGAAGCTGGGTTAGATTCAATTCTGACGGCTTTGCTCATCGAAGGTTTGCAAACCGATGCTGATGGTACAACGGAGTTAGTGATAGGACGTTTACCTATTGTCATCAAAGATTCTGAACCTCTGGTTTTTGATGAGTCTTATCAAATGATCGAGGGTGAGATTGCGTCAGGGAACGTGTTGAATAACGACATCGATCTCGATACCCAGCTAACTATAAGAAGCGTTGAAGTTGATGGGACGACACAAACAATTTCAGGCAGCGCTCCGGTCTCATTTACTCTTGATGAAGGTGTTTTAACCGTCTTTGCAAATGGTCACTGGACGTTTGTCGCCAACAGAAACTTAGATCACACGGTAGCTCAAAGCATCAGTTTCAACTACGTCGCTGGCGATAGCAGTAACGACTTCGGAAATGGCACCGCGGTTATCGATATTTTCGATGGTGATGCGGGATTAGTGGTAGATGGGACAACGACCAGTACGGAAGGTGACGTATCTGATGGAGTCCAAACTGTAGTCGGTCAGTTTACTGTTTCCGCAGGTTCAGACAATCCAGATCCCGCCTCGATTGTATTTAATGCCAATACCCTTGTGCAGTTAGATGCTCTGGGTTTTACGACTGGGGACGAGGAGTTTCCTCTAACTTACACGTTAGCCAATGATGGTAAAACGATTACCGCACAAGCAAATGGTGAAACGATATTCACGCTATCGTTGAGCGCAGTTGCCAGTGGGATTGATGTTCTCGCAGACGTCACATTAGTTCTAGATCAGCCTATAAACCACCTGATCAGCAACGATTCTATTACCTTACCACTTATCATCGATGGAGAAGACTTAGATGGTACTGCTCTGGAACAAGGGCAGTTTGATTGGATTATCCAAGATGGAGTCGACCCGGCACTAACTTCAACTAGCAATGCTGCTGTGGACGAATCTGATCTTATTAATGGCAGTGTCTCTGATACTGGCACTTTCAATCTCAACGTCGGAAGTGACTTTGTTGAGTCTGTATTTTTTGATGTTGGAGATCAGCCGCAGTTGTTTAGTGGCGGTGTACAGATCATTTATGTGGTCTCTGCGGATGGAAGTGAACTTACTGGCTATGTTGGTTCTGAAAGTGCTGACAATAAAGCATTCACCTTGAGCTTTGCCTCTCCTTCAGGTGAGGCGGATATTGATGTTACTTATACTTTTGAACTCTTTAAGGGACTCGACCAAGATAACATTACAGACCAACTTCCATTTGTTGTTACCGCTAGAGATGATGACAACGATGAAACCAAATTAACCCTGAATGTATCAGTGACTGATGGCGGTGAGCCAACGATTGGCTCTGGAACGGTTGAACTGAGTGAAATTCCTGTTGCTGATAGTACTCCATCGGGAGTTGGGTCAACAGCAAACGTGAGCTTAGCTGTTACCGCGGGCAATGACTCTCTGGTTTTCTTGGGTTTGGATGTAGAAACGACACCAGCTGTTCTAGATAACGATGGTGTTGCGGTAACCAGCAATGGTGAAGCGCTAACTTGGCGCGATAACGGCAATGGTACCTTTGATGCGGTTCTTAGTAACGGCGATGCTGTTTTCAGAATCAAATTTCCCGATCCTTTCAGCCTTGAAGCCAATGGCTCTACAAACGTTGATGTCGTTATTGAGCTGTATCAGTCCATTGATCATGGCTCTGGTTCAAAAGACACTGAACTGACGATTCCAGCTTTTATCGTCACCATTGATTCCGATGGTTCGAGAGACACGCAAGAATCTGAAATAAAAATCTATGACGGTAAAGACCCTGAAATTTCGGTGACTGGAAGCATCTCAGTTGATGAAGATGCTTTGCTAGGAGATGGTCAGCCAGTTGGAGTCGAAGATAGTAGCCCATCTTTGGGTATTATCGAAGGCTCTGATGATGTTGTTTCTGTCACGGTCAACACCGCTGCTTTTGATTCACTTGGCTACACCAGTGCCGGTAAAGCGATATCCCTTCAAGCTGTTGATTCTGATGGTTGGTATTATGGGCAAGACACTGACGGCAATAACGTATTTAGGATTCGCTTTAATAATGATGGGACCACTGAGTTTGATCTCTATGCACCATTAGATCACGAGTATGGAAATAATGGTGAGAACGAGTTAGAACTGAATTTTGAGTTAGTGGTCAATGATGCGGATGGAGACAGCTCAGATCCTGCTATTTATTCTGTCAACGTAAAAGATGATGTGCCGACTGTTCGAGATGGTTCTATCGAGTTAGTTGAGGGAGATGATCTGAGTGGCCAATTCCTCACCGAAGAGTTTACTGGGGCTGATGGTGCCGTCATTGTTAGCTTCGAATATCGTGGTGCTACCTACACTTTTACTGATGCAATTACGTCAATCGAGATTGATTTGATTAATAGTTTTGATGGTACCGTGTATGGTCAGTTTACGCTTCACTCAGATGGTCGCTATCAATTAATTACAAATCAAAATGTAGCTACAAATCCAAATGATCCTAAGTTAGTGGATGAAATTGAGTACCTAGTCCGAGATACAGACGGCGATGAAGTCACTAGTAGTGCCACACTTGTTCTAGATGATAACGAAGGCTTTATCCGTTATGAAGATTCGGAAACCACAGAAGATAACGATGCGATAATTGTCGTTAGTGTTTCAACTGGTGATATTGACCAAAGTGAAACTGTTACCGCTATCGAGTTCTCAGAAGCATCGCTAAACGGTGGTAGCTTGTACCTTGATGGGGTGTTGCTTCAAGTTGTAGACGGCAAGGTCACCTTGTCTGGAAGTCAATTGGCAGCGATTGATAGTCAGTTCACTAGGCCTAATGGACAGTTGACTTATCGTCCCGCGCTTCATGAATCCAATACCACCTCAACGGTTATCCTAGCGATCAACGCAATCATTAGCACTGATACGGATCCTAAAGAACTGACGGCTGATGTTGCAGTGTCTGTTTTACCGGTGGCTGATGCACCGGATTGGTCGGCTTCCGTATTCTCCTATCATTCAGTAGAAGATGACTCAGACCCAGTCAGTTTGGACATAACAGCTCAGCTGGTGGATCAAGATACGTCAGAAACATTGAGCTACCAGATTAGTGGGATTCCTGACGGCTTGAATTTGACGTTAAATGGCAACGCAGTCAAAGAAGGGAAATCTTACACACAGGCTCAGATTGATAAAATGGAAATCAGGGCTGACGACAACCTAGCGGGTCGCTTTGAGTTTGAGATTACTGCGGTTGCAACAGAGTCTGGCAATTCATTCGCTGACCCAGATGATAAAACGGCAAGTATTGTACATACCGTTACTGTCGATATTTCACCTGATGCTGATACTCCTCATGTGTCTGTTAAAGACTACAAGGGACTAGAGGATGAAGCTATTTACCTCAAAGACGTTATTGAAGGCGCTTTGGCGGACACCGATGGTTCTGAATCGTTAAGTTATATTATCCAAGTTCAAGATGGCTGGTCTGTTGAAGGTGATGGTACCGCAAAGATAGGCAATAATTCCTATTCAGTCACTGCCGAAGCTATCGCCAATGGTGTTGCTTATATTCAGCCTAAAGAAGACATCAGTTCCTTTACTGAAGATCTGTCAATAGACGTAACAGCAATAGCGACTGAGTCGACGATCGATTCACTTATTCCTATCAATGGGCAAGCGTCAAGTGATACAAAAACCATCAATATCTTTTTGAAAGGTGTTGTGGATGAACCTATCGCGGTAGACGGTGGTAATGGTCATTGGCAATACGACAGTGACAGTAAAGTCATCAGCAACCAATCGGTCTTGAATGAAGATGGGTTAATACAGCTCGACTTCCTCATACAAACGACGGATGACGATGTTTCAGAAGAGATCAACATACTGCTTACTAACATTCCTGAAGGCACTTTGCTGGTGGATGCGTTGGGCGAACCAGTATCGCTGACGATTGCGTATGTTGATGATGTGACAGGGCCCGTATTCCAAGTCTCTAACGCTCAACTGGATGATCTGTATCTCAAGCCAGTTCTTGATTTTAGTGGTGAATTAGAACTGACCGTTATTGCTATCTCAACTGAGCCCGATGGTGATTCGGGCGAGTTTCCTATGACACTTAAAGTAGAGCTAGCGCCGGTCGTTGATCAAGAAGACGGTCAAGTGGTCAGTACTCAAGGCATCGAAGACAGTCAAATCGGCCTGAACCTTGAACCTTCAGTGAATCAGGATATTGATGGCAGCGAATCCTTGACGGGATATGTCATTGATAGCCTACCTGCAGATCTCACTCTTTATTTTGATGGGAGTGTTATTCAGGTCCCAGCTTCAGGCTTAGATTTGGATACTCTACTGGACTCAACAACGCCAACGCTTTCGGATCTTCTAAGCAGCGGCAGGCTTTCTGTTACAGCGACAGAAGATTTAAGCGGAACATTCTCAATTCCTATCACCTATGAAGTCACGGATACCTCTCCAACTGGTGCAACGGATATTAAAGATATTACCGGATCCATTAGCGTGACTGTCGATGCTCGTGTCGAGCTAGATACTCGATTAGAAGGCTCTACAGAGCTGTTACAGAGTACAGATGGCTCGCCTGTTGATATCTCTAACGCCGTGACGTTCGTCGACGCGGATATCGATGGGTCAGAGTACCTAGATTATATTTTGATCGAGATTCCCGACGGCAATTCGTTGATTGTTGAGCACCCTAATGGTGCTGCGCAAGATAGCTCTGGGAATTGGATCATATCGGCGGATGGGTTAACGAGTGACTCTTTCCAAGAACTCGCAGCGTACATTTTAGATAATGCGACGATTTCCAGCCCAAGTGATACTCCGGTACTGGATATTGTGGTTCGTGCTCGTGTGATTGATGGTGATGATGCGAGATATATTGATGCGACTTTCCCGCTGCAAATTACTGGTCATGACGGCGGTGGCGGTTCTTGTGACCCTGTTGGCCCACCAAGTCCCATTCAACCGGGTGGTGATATTAAGACTAATGAAGGTGAAGATATCGATTTAACGGGCTTGCTCAATACTAATGTAGCGAATGACCCAGACAATACGATCTCTTTCTATATTCCTGCCGATTCTCTTCCTGAAGGCGTCGAGATTTCGGGTGATGGTGTTATTGCGGAATATGACGCGGCTGGCGAAGTAGTTGGTTACTCGATCACTGCAGATGGACTCTCGAAACTAACGTTAACGGGCTTGGATGAAGATTTTGCAGGGTGTATTGATTTCACCATAGAGACAATTGAGACCTCACCATGTAGCGGTGATACGGTGACGACGGCCCAAACCATTAGTATCCAAGTTCTGCCTGTGGTCGATGACATTACGGTTGAAGCCGACTCCACAACCATTCAAGAAGACATCGCGACAGACCTTAACCTTGAACTGGTTCTTGGTGATAGCGTTGAAGATGGACAATTAATCACTGGTGAAGGCAATAGCGCTACCGGTAAAGAAACCGTTAACTCTCTAACGGTGAGCATTTCGAATGGAGCGACCTTGTCTGAAACTCCAACTGACACCGGGTTGTTAGTTGATAATGGCAATGGTACTTGGACGGTAACGGATCCTAGCCGCTTGAGTGATGTGTTGGTAACACCACCTGAACATTACAGCGGCGATATCACCTTCACGGTAACTGCAAATATTACCGATGAAGCGGATTGTGTCGTTGAAACGGATACGCAAGATAAAACGACCGTAGTCACGATCACCGTTGAGCCAGTCGCTGATGCGGCGAACTTGGTGACAGAGGATATAGTCGGCGACGAGGATAACTACATTTCATTGTCATCACTTAGCGCAGAGCTCATTGACCAAGATGGTTCTGAAAACATGTCGCTTTCGTTAAAGGGAGTTCCTGAAGGCGCAGTTGTCGCTATTAAAATCGGAGACAACTATGAGTTGGTTCCAAACAATGGTGCTGATGGCGGTACCTTCGATGGAAACCCTACCTATGAGTGGCAGTTAGATCCAAGTCAGTTATCTAATCTAGTCATTCTGCCACCAAGAGACTTTAGTGGTGACATTAATCTGTCTCTAGAGGCGATTACTCAAGAAATTGGTACGACGGATATCCGTTATACACAATCTGAATTTACTGTAGGTGTTAACCCTATAGGTGACAAAGTTGAGTTCTTCGATTTACCTGAACAGCTCACTGGAAGTGAAGATGATGGCATCGTGATTCCTCTTGATGCCAATAGCTTTGAAACTAACAGTGATGAGTTTTTAGCGATTACGGTAACAGTGAATGGAACTTCGGACCCATCAGGGTTAGTTGGGTTAGACCGAATTCGAATTGGATCAGAAACCAGTTCTTTCACCCGTGTTGGTGGCATCATACAGGCGACGATCCTCGTTAAAGCAAGTTCTGTTGATGAGCTCGAATTCTTTGCAGGCGATGCGTTTGGTAACCTCGATATTACGATTACCGGCCGAACGGTTGATCAAAATACGGTACTCGGTGAGTTAGTGGTCGACACGGGTGACCCGAGCTCGCAAGACATGACGCTTATTATCACACCAGAGCCTGATGCACCGTTATTGAGCGTTGAATATTCTTCGATCGTGGCAGAAGCAAGTGGCACGATTCCTCTTGGTTTAGACCTTTCTCTTGTAAACCCTGCTGATTCAGAAGTGGGCTTCATTACAATTCATGATATTCCCGCAGGTTTGACGTTCTCACACGGCTCTATGGTCGATGGTCAATATGTGGTGGACTTGGCAGATGTGCCTAACCTAGCGATTACCGGGGGCTACAACAGTGGTGATCAATTTGACCTAACGATAGAGCCGTCTGCAGAGATAGGCAATAACCAAGCGGTCGGGTTACCCCAAACCGTATCGATTGAGTTTGTCGCTGAAGGGGATTCTACGATTACCGCGACAGATGATAACGATCTGTTGATTGGCGGTACAGGCTCTGACAATTTTGTGTTCGCATCTTCAGGCTTAGGGAGTGCAGAAGCACCAAGCTACGATGTGATTCAAGATTTTGATGCGTCTCCAGACACTGATGCAATTGACCTCTCGGGTATTTTGGGAAGCCTAGGGCTTAATACAGGGCTAGGGGCAACACAATATCTAGATTTAGAAGAATCTGGTGAAGGTGTGACCATTTCTATTAAACCTAATGGTGACGAAGACGTTCAACAAAACATCTTGCTAGCTGATGTCACGTACGACGATCTGTATCAAGGTGACAGTAGCAGTGCATTAGAAGCACAAATTTTACAAAAAATGATAGAAGACAATAATTTAACGCTGTAAGTTAGATGTACAGTCTATAAAAGGAAGTTTAGATTGGTAGAACAAAAAGACAGCTGGCTAGCTTGTGTTGAGTGGTTGTGTGAGCATTTTAATGTTCGCAGTCACCCTTCCAAAATAGTGTCTGGCCTACCTTTAAATGAAGGCAGGCTCAATGAATCCCTTTTTCCAAGAGCGATTGAGAAATCGGGGTTAACGCTGAGCCACGTTAAAAAAGAATTATTGAATCAATGTCAGTTCCCTGTTGTTGCTGTTGAGTCCGCGACAGGGTCTCCTCTTGTCGTAACCCAAAGCTCCGTTGGCGACTTTCAAGTATTGAATTGTGAATCCAACTTAAGCCAACAAATTCTCCTTAAAGACTTAGTCATTAAAGTGGATGCATTTGTTTGGCAAGTGGGTGCTCAAGCGCTTGATGACGCCCGTGTTCAGGCACATGAGCGCAATGACAGTAAATCCAACACCCGTTGGTTGTGGCGGGTGGTCAAAGAAGTGAAGCCTTGGTATCGCGATCTGTTTATCGCTTCGTTCTTGATCAACGTGCTTGCGCTAGTGGTTCCGTTATTTACCATGAATGTGTACGACCGTGTTGTGCCAAACCAAGCGTTTAACACGCTTTGGGTATTAGCAGCAGGCGTTGGTATCGTTGTTATTTTTGATTGGGTATTGAGAAGCTCACGAAGCTCTGTGACTGATATGGCTGGGCGCTATATTGATAACAAGTTGTCTTCTCAGCTGTTCTCGAAAGTCCTTGGTATGAAGCTCGAAAATCGACCTCAATCGGTAGGCGCATTTGCCAGACAGCTTCAAGACTTCGATAGCGTGAAAGATTTCTTCACTTCTATCTCGTTAGTCACTTTAGTCGATCTGCCATTCACTTTGTTATTCCTACTGCTTATCGGCTGGCTCGGTGGCGCAATGATGTTCATACCTGTCGCGATCATGCTTGTTTTGATTGTGCTGAGCATCGCGATGAAAGGCAAGGTCGAGAAAACATTCGATGAAACCGCACGTCTCTCGACACAAAGACAAGCCCAGCTGTTTGATTGCTTAACAACCCTTCCGGATATCAAGCAAAACAATGCAGAGGGTATTACCCAGAAGCGTTGGGAACAGACGATTTCGTCGCTCTCTCAATGGCAGACTCAATCTCGTCATTACTCCAATATCGTGACGCACTCTATTCAGTCCAGTCAGCAGATCGTTACCATCACTCTGATCATCTTCGGCGTGTATCAGATCTCTGAAGGCTTGCTGAGTATGGGTGGTTTGATAGCCGTTGTGATGTTGAGTGGGCGCGCTGCAAGTTCGGTGAACCAGCTTTCTCTTCTATTGCTGAGGTTCCAGCAAACACGTTCGGCCGTTGAAGGGCTGAATCAGATTATGGAGCTACCTCAGGAAGAGTCCAAACACCAAGTTATCGACAAAGGAGACTTTGATGGTGGGGTTAGGTTAGATGAAGTGACGTTTACTTATCCAGAGACTCAAAGCCCTGCATTAAAGGAGATTTCCCTAGAGATCAAACCGGGTGAGCGAGTTGGTCTTGTCGGTGCGGCAGGCGCGGGTAAAACAACTCTACTATCGATTGTTGCGCGCCAGTATTTGCCAACAACAGGACAAGCTTTCTATCAAGAAATCGATGGGCAATTATGGCCAACCAGCGTTCTGCGTAGTGGCATGGGTTGGGTAGGGCAAACCACTAATCTTATTTTTGGCAGTGTTTACGACAACGTTACGCTTGGTGCGACCAACGTTGATGAAGAAAAGCTAAGACAAGCTCTTCAACAGTCGGGTTTGAATGGTTACATGGGGCGCCTAAGCAATGGCCTTGAAACACCTGTCGGTGAGGGTGGTCGGTTACTTTCTGGTGGTCAGCGCCAAGCCGTTGCCATTGCGAGAGCTCTGTATCGTTGTCCAAAGTTATTGATCATGGATGAGCCCACCAGCGCGCTAGACAAGAAGGCCGAGATTCAGTTCTTTAATGCACTTCAAAGTATGCCGAGAGAAACCTCAATGCTAATCAGCTCCCATAAGTCTTCATTCTTGATGATGTGTGATCGAGTGATTGTATTGGATAAAGGTCAAATCGTGGCAGAAGGTGAACCTAAAGAAATTCTCTCTTTACAGAAGAAAAGTGTACCTAAAGGTACGAGCCGGTTTAAGACGGTATCTGTGGTGAAGGGAGGTCGTCATGAGTAATGATATTCAATGGACCAACAACCACTTAGCATTCCGCTCTCGAAAGCTGATTTGGTTGAGTGCTCTACTCATTGTATCAATTATCGGTTGGGCTACGTGGGCAACATTAGAAGAAGTCGTGATCGGTGAAGGTAAAGTCGTTCCAAGTCTTTCGGTGCAAACCATTCAGAGCTTAGAAGGTGGACTGGTTCAAGAGATCATGGTGCGACAAGGCCAATCTGTAGTGAAGGGGCAACCTCTAGCTAAGTTAGAAGACACACGTTTTAAGGCGGCGTTTTTAGAGTCGGCTCAACAAGCGGATACCTTGCTTGCTCAGCAATTAAGATTAAAGGCTGAGCTGTCGACGGTCGTTTTAAATAACGATGCGAAAGAGTGGTATGAGCGAGTGGTCTTGGTGCCTCAAGATATTGCGGTTGATGTATCAAGCCACCCTGCGTTAATGAATGCCAAGGCGAACTACCGAGAACGTTTAGGACAGTTGAAGTCTGAACTGGAAGAGGCGGCACTTCGTATCGAGCAACAAGACCAAGCTCGTGTCGATACGTTTAATAATATCCAGACTCTTGAAAGCAGCCTCGAGATTGTGATTCGTGAGCGCAACATGCTGAAAGACGTGGTAGCGAGCGGTGCTGTTGCGGAAGTTGAGCTACTTAAACTCAACCGTGATGTAGTCAAACTCAAAGGTGATATTGCTAGCTCAAAAGTAGCAGCGCAGAAGCAGATAGCTGCCTACTCAGAGTCGATAGCGGATCATCGAAGTATCGCTTTAGATTTTCGTACCAAAGTGCAAGGCCAGTTGAATGAAGTGGCGAGCAAGATAGCGCAGCTGAACGAAAGCCAGCAGGCGATTGCCGACCAACTCAAGCGTACCGAAATTGTTGCGCCCGTTGATGGCACAGTCAAAGAGATCTTTGTGCGTACCATTGGTGGTGTAGTTCGTCCCGGCGAGCCAATCATTGAGATCATCCCATCAAACAGTGACCTGATTGTTGAAGCGAGAATCTCTCCGCAAGATATCGCGTTTGTTCATAACGGGCTGGGTGCGACAGTTAAATTCACGGCCTATGATTTCGTCATTTATGGCGGACTTAAAGGCGAGGTGATTTACGTGAGTGCCGACGCCTTACAAACGGAAGACGGAAACGCCTATTATCGTGCCCATATTCAGTTAAACGAAGACCAGCAACAAAACTCTGCCTTTAGCATTATCCCAGGGATGCAAGTCGCGGTCGATATATTAACCGGAGAGAAAACAGTATTGAGTTATTGGTTAAAACCTATTTTACGAGCTAAGGAAAACTCACTTCGTGAACGATGAAGTGGGTTAAAGCATAAATATAAAAGGAAGTGTAATGCATTCAAAATTCTTACTCTCTTCTTGCTTGCTAATGAGTGGGCTGTCTCAAGCAGCTTCATTAGAAGAGTCCGTGGCCTTTGCCATCGACTATAGCCCAGAGATATTGGCGCAATACTCCCGATACCAATCGGTGGTCAGAGACGGAGACGCTGCGAGTGGTTTGTATATGCCACAAGTGAACTTGTACGCGGCAGCAGGCTATGAAGAGACACGCTACAACAGTGGCAGCAAACTCGATAGCGATGATAGAGGCCTAACGAGAACGGAAATTGGCGTTAAAGTATCCCAGTTACTATTTGATGGTTTTAAAACCACATCGAATGTCGATCGACTGACGTTCGAAGCAGAAGCTGAGCGTCTAACTCTGATTTCGCGAGCTGAAAACGTATCGTTAGATGTGGTGAGAAATTACCTCGATATCCTAAAAGCAGAGACGCTACTTGAATTGTCTAAGCGTAATGTAAAAGAGCACCAAGAGATCTATCAAGATATCCAAGATAAAAAGAGCAAAGGCTTGAGTAGCAACTCGGATCTGGCTCAAATCTCCGCCCGTGTCGCGACCGCGCAGTCTTCACTTATCGCCGCTCAGAACAACCTGTTTGATTTGCAAACTCAGTATCTACGCTTGGTTGGCAAACCTGCGGTGAACTTGGTTTACCCCCGGTTTGATTACGCTCTATTACCAAGCTCAGCACAGGTCGCACTTGAACAAGCTGTCGAGAATCACCCTGAAATCAAAGCCTCTTTGCTTGATATCGACGCGGCTCGTAAAGAGATGCGCCGCGAGAAAGGGGATTACTACCCAGAACTAAAACTTGAGCTTCATGCCAATAAGAATGACAACGTATCTAACCCGCCAGGCGGTGTCGATGAAGATGCACGTATCATGTTGACGATGGATTATGACCTGTTTAATGGCTTCTCTACCGACTCCAGGGTTGAATCGTCAGCTTGGCGAGTGGAAGAGGCAAGGGCGATCCGATTACGAACAGAGCGTGAGGTTCGAGAAGGTACACAACTGGCTTGGAACGCTTACAAAATGCTTGAGCAGCAAAAATCCTTACTTCAACAGAATGTTGATGCAGCGAAAATTGCAGAGCTTGGCTATATCCAGCAATTCAATGTTGGCAGACGAAGCCTTCTTGATGTACTGGATGCAAAAGTAGAAGTGTTTTTGGCTCGAAGAAACTTCATCAGCACTGAATATGATCAAACGTTAGCGGCTTATCGAGTGTTAAATGCGATGGGTATGTTGACGTATGCGTTGAGGATTGAACATCCAGAAGAGTGGCAAGGGGAGAATAAGTAATGAGATATTTTAAACTAGCGCTACTTAGCTCTATCTTGCTAATGGGATGTGCAGAAACGCCTGATACGACAATGACACGCCACCAAATTGATGACTTAGCGGATAATGACCGAGATGGTGTGATTAACCAGCGAGATCTATGTGCCGATACGCCAGAAGGTGTAACGGTAGACATTAAAGGGTGTGCCAATTGGAAAATTGTCGAAGACGTTGAAGTATTAAGTGTGGCATTTGATTTTGATAAGTATGACCTTAAACCTGATCATACCGCTGTATTAAATGAGTTGGTGCGTTTACTAGGAGAGCAGCCTGATGCTTCGGTTACCTTGGTCGGAGATACCAGTGCTGAAGGTACAAACGTGTATAACAAAGCATTGGCCAAGAAAAGAACGGGCGTGATTCGAGACGCATTGATTGATAGAGGCATCAATGGTGAGCGAATCTTTGAACAAGAGTTTACTCAGATAACCAGCTTAACTCAGCATCTTCACAAGCGTAAGCGTAGAACGATCGCGGTGATTAAAACAGAAAGCATGGAAGTGAACCCATCTTGGAACATCTTCACTTCAGAAATGCAGCTCGATAGTAATAGCGATGTTGAGTCTAAAACGTCGATTGATCCAGTAGGAGGCCAGTAATGAAATGTCTAGCTAATAAATCGGGCTTGCTGCTTGCTGCTGTACCTGCGTTGTTCTCTGTATCGACATTTGCAAATGATGCCAGTGACATTGGTTTGGTCGCGATTGAGCCGAATATGCAGGGGCTTGTAGAAGATCTGCTTAAGAGCCAAGAGATCGACTTAGAAATCTTGTTGAGTGACAGCGTCCCAGAACAGATGATCATGCAGCGCTCGCGTGTTGGTATCACTTCCAAAAAGTGGACTGACAAAGAGATGGCAAGGTTTGATATGCGTTACGGTTATAGGCCAACAGAGCTGATGTTTACCGCTGACGTGATTGCGATTCTAGCCAATGAAAATAACCCTGCGACATCAATCACCGTCGCTGAATTAATTGATGTGTTTGGTTGTTCTAACGATCCTAAACATCCAAAATGGTCAGCAAGTAGTGATATTCGTAACGGTGAAAGCCTAGATACTCATATGTTGCCCTTTGCCATTGATCACAACCTGAAAGGCCATACTACCTTTTCAAGTTGGGTCGAATGTGGAACAGAAGGAGAATATGCCCATACTCAGTTCTTAGCGGATTTACCTGATCTGATTAATAAGATTGAAGACGAAGATGCCGCCATTGGTTACACCGTTTACTCAGATCAGATCTCTGATGTGAAATGGTTGAGCGTGGTTGATAACCTAGGTGTGAACTACGACCTAAACAAAGAAACGATCCTCTCTGGTCGTTACCCGTTAGCAACGGTTTATTACATGTACTTGAATATTCCAGCGCATCGCAAAGGCTTTACGGAACAAGAGGAGTTCTTTGTTGGGCTTACCTTGTCACAAGATCATCAAGTCGTTTTGAACCAATACGGCTTCATCAGCTTGCCGCCAGAAGCTATTCAACGTAACAAAGTCAGATTGTCGCTTGAAGAGCCTGCTATTGAAGGTGGCTACAAGTAATGGGTATGTCATTTTGTAACTGTTGTGGGAGAGTGATATTCTCTCTTTCGTAATGGTTCTCAACGTGACGGATTACGTTATTCGGTGATGAAATTATCTAGCGGGCATGTATGCCCGTTTTTTTTCGCCTAAAATTTGCGACTCGAGCAGTTGTTTGTCGTTTGGTCACGTATAATGGACACTTCATATAGCGCTAAATAAGCCCAGTCGATGAAAATCTTTCAAGTTCTAATCTTGCCTCTAATGCTGTCCCTCAATGCTATTTCATTTTCAGCGCAAGCAACCGAAAGCTGGTGGCTAAGAACAGTATTTAACAGCAGCCCAAGTCAGCCGAATTCTCAAAACTATATTAACGACATCGAGTTGATGGATTGTGGTGAGATCGAAGATACGCTGTTATGCAGTGACTTAACCCAATATTACGATCTGGATGTGTATGTGGAACTGGAACTGGGCGACTCAAGCGTTGAAACAGTTCGCTTAAACCTGCCATATTCGGACCTAAGTTACACAAAGCTTCAGGCATACCTTCGCCAAGATGGCTTTGCTCTCAGTTCAATTCGTATTGGTGAAGATGAATTCGATGTTACAGCTCAACTCGAACAAGCTCGAAATGAAGGTGTTGGTTTCGATAAGGTGGATAAACAGCTGGTCGAATTCATCAACGCGCCTCACGGTTCAGCAGAGCAACTGAGTGTGTGGAATGTGCCTAGCTTATCTTCTTCTAGCTCTACTTCTCCTTGGATTCAGTTACAGAGTGATGGTGACAACTTAACGGTTGAACTTAATCGTTTTTAATTACTCAAATTTATAGATAGTTTCGTTATTTATTAGGCTAAACAAGCCTTTCAGGAGAACGGCTCGCGGGCAGACAGCAAGTTATAATTCATTTAAGTGTTCGTTTTTCTGCGGCTCTCACATTTTTAATAAGCGTTTAGCTTTGCCATTTGTTATACGTTGAGCCTTCGGTAAAACGAGATTAGGATACGTTCAGTATTGATAAAGGAGACAACCCATGGTTGCAAGAGTAACGATAGCGCCACAAGGCCCAGAACTTTCTGAGCTGGTGCAAGGATACTGGCGTACAGCAGAGTGGGGCATGACCCCGCAACAACGCCTGACTTTCCTGAAGCAACATATTGATCTTGGCATCACAACTGTTGATCACGCGGATATTTACGGTAACTACCAATGTGAAAAGTTGTTTGGTGAGGCTTTAGCGCTTGAACCAAGCCTTCGTGATGATATTCAAATCGTCACCAAGTGCGATATCAACCTATGTGGTGACCACACTCCAGATCGTAAGATCAATCACTATGACACCAGCGCGCAGCATATTTACCAATCAGTAAATAACTCATTAGAGCACTTAGGTGTTAACGATATCGATGTATTGTTGATTCACCGCCCTGAAGTGTTAATGGATGCCGATGAAGTAGCAGAAGCGTTCGCAGAGCTACACAAAGTAGGTAAAGTTAAGCACTTCGGTGTTTCTAACTTTTCACCGCGTCAGTTCGAACTGCTTCAATCTCGACTCGGTAAGCCGTTAGTGACCAACCAAGTTGAAATCAACCCATTGAACTTCGAAGTGGCTCATGATGGCACGCTAGATCAACTGCAGATGAACCGCATTCGCCCGATGGCGTGGTCTTGTCTCGGTGGTGGTAGCATCTTCAGTGGTGATTCAGCGCAAGCGGTTCGCGTTCGTGATGAGCTAGAGGCGATTCGTCAAGAAGTCGGTGCAGACAGCATTGATCAAGTGATTTACGCTTGGGTTCGTCGTTTACCATCTAGTCCAATTGCAATTATTGGTTCTGGTAAGATTGAGCGTGTGAAGACGGCCGTTGATGCACTGAAAATCGAGCTGACGCGCGAACAGTGGTATCGCGTATGGGTGGCATCTAAAGGTCACGGTGTGCCATAGAAAGCAATTCGTATAGAAGTCAAAGCCAGCTAAGTAAGCCTGTCTCTTATACACAAATCCCTAAGCCACGCTTGGGGATTTTTTTTGAACTATTTTTAGGTTTCATGATCTGATCATCTAAGCAATGACAAGGATGATTATCATGACCTATATAGAGCCAACCCTCTGGGCACAAAAACAGTTCGGTCAAGCCCATCTAAATGACCCTAGACGCACTCAAAGACTCGTTACTCTCGCAGCCTCACTGGCCGAGCAAC